>NZ_ADFP01000050.1 GCF_000177335.1 Pyramidobacter piscolens W5455 | reverse complement strand
TCGCAACACCATCCCGTTTGAGACTCTCAGCCCGATGGTCACCAGCGGCGTGCGCATCGGCACGGCGGCGGCGACCACGCGCGGCTTCGGGCACGGGGAGATGGACAAGATCGCCGGCTGGATCGACCGCGTCGTCACCCACATCGACGACGAAGCGGAGATCGGGAAAGTCCGCGCCGAGATCACCGAGCTCTGCGCGGCCAAGCCGCTTTATCCCGGACTGTATTAAGCATATCGACCTTCGAAACGGCTTCTAAGCTGAAAAGCGTTGCCTTGAAAACGAGATGCTCTCTTGAACGCAGCCCGCGGAAAAAACGCGGGGACGTTCGGGAGAGCATCTCGTTTTGAGGAGCGTCAGGAAAGCGTTCTCCTGCTCCAAAGGTTCCTGGCGGTGGTGAGCAGATCTTCGTGTTCGACCGTGCCGACGTCGAAACGCAGCAGCGAAAATACGGCCTGCAGGATGAAGCTGATGCCGAAGACGGCGACGACGGTACCGACGCCGATCTTGGCGCCGCAGAGCCAGCCGGTGAGCAGCGCGCCGCCTTCGATGAAAAACCGGATCACGCCTACGGGAGTGTGCGGGAAGCGCTTGCACAGGGCGACCATCAGCGCGTCGCGAGGGCCGCAGCTCAATCCCGCGCCGATGTAGAAATAGCTGCCCACGGCGATCAAAAGCTGTCCCGCCAAAAGCGTGGCGATGCCCGAGGGGAAGCCGGTCATCACGGGAATGGCGCCGGCGGCGCGCAGCAGATCGGCAATGGGGCCGATGCAGGCGATGTCGAGCAGCGTGCCGAGGCCGATTTTTTCGCGCAGCAGCAGATCGACGGCGAGGATGACCAGACCCGAGCCGGCCAGCACGGTCCCAAAACTCAACCCCAGCCGGGCTCCCACGCCCATGCTGAAGGCTTCCCAAGGGGCGAGCCCCACGTTGGCTTGGATGTTGCAGCACGAGCCCGTGCCGAAAAGCAGCAGCCCGAACAGCGCCCGGGCGATACGTCGAGAATAGTTCATCAGCGGTCCTCCTGTGTCGGAGAAGATGGAAAGATATTACCTTTTGCGGCGCCGGCGGTCAAGCGGGGACAAGACAGGCACGCCGCGCAGCGGTCGGGCCCCCCGGGCGGACCGGACTTCCGCGGAGGGCGGAGCCATTCATTTTTTTCAGCCGCGTAAAACATATTGGAGGGAAAAGACATGAAATTAGCGGTAACGTACGAGAACGGCGCGATCTTTCAGCATTTCGGGCACACCGAAACGGTGAAGATCTATACGGTCGAGAACGGCAAAGTGGGCGCCTCTGAAGTGATCGGCACCGAAGGTCACGGGCACGGCGCGCTGGCTGCCTTTCTGAAGGAAAAGGGCGTCGCGGCGCTGATCTGCGGCGGCCTTGGCGGCGGCGCGGTCGCGGCGCTGCAGGAGGCGGGGATCTCCATCTACGCCGGCAATCAGGGCAGCGCGGACGAAGCCGCCGCGAAGTTCGCCGCCGGGCAGCTCGCCGCCAACGCCGAGGCGAACTGCCATCATCACGGTCACGGCGAAGAGCATTCCTGCGGAAACGGCTCGTGCAGTCATTAGAGAAAGAAGCGCTTCGGTCGCCGACAAAAAATCCGGCCCCTGTTTTTCAGGGCCGGATTTTTTTGCGCCGGGCGGCTTGTTACGGCAGGCGTTTGTTTTTGAGGAATTCGCCGCGGGCAAAACCGACGAACGTGCGCGCCGCCGGCGAGAGAAACTCTTCCTTCGGCCAGGCCAGGCCGATCTTGACGTTTTCGGGCGGATCGATCGGCACGCTGACCACGCGCGGACTGGCCGGCCGCTGCAAAATGCCGTTCATCAGCGCCACGCCGAGGCCGGCTTCGACCATGGCGAAGGCGGCGCTGACTTCGGAGGTGGAACAGCGCGCCGCGGCCGTGATGCCGTGGGCGGCGAAATAGCGCGAGTTGTCGCTCTCGCGCCCGGGATACATTTCGATATACGGTTCGCTGGCGAACGCCTCGGCGGGAAAGGCGCCGCGGGCGACGGCCCAGTGCCCGGCGGGCACCCAGACGACCAGCTTGTCGTTGCCAAGCGGCGTCCACTGGAAGCCGCCCTCGCGCCGGCTGATGACGCAGAAGTCGGCGCGCCCTTCTTCGACCATGGCGGCCAGATCGCTGCTCAACCCCTCGGCGATGGAGACGGCGATGCCGGGGTGGAGCCGCCCGAACTCGGCGACAAGGCGGGCCAGCAGCGGATAATAAACGCCGTACGCCGCCCCGACGGTGACGCTGCCGCATTCGACGCCGCGAATTTGGGCGGACGTTTCGGCGAACTGTCCGGCGGCGCGCACCAGCTCGCGCAGAACGGGCAGCAGCAGCTTGCCTTCGCGCGTCAGGCTGACGCCGGCATGGTTGCGGTGCAGCAGCGGGAAGCCGGCCTCTTTTTCCAGCGAAGCGATGATGCGGCTCACGCCCGACGGCGTGTAGTCAAGTTCTTCGGCGGCGGTGGTCAGCGAACCGCTTTCGACGGCGCGCAGCAGCACGGCGCATTTTTTCGTGTCCATGGCGTCTCCTTTGCGATGAGAAAAAATCAGGGGCTTTTGCGTTTTCGACGATAAATTATCGGCGGCGCTTTGTCAAATGTCCGCGGCGGAGGCGGACGGCCGTTCGCCATTTCGGGGGCTTCCGTCGCCGCGCATATTGCCGAAACATCATGCCTTGAGTTGCGCTTCCGGCAAAACGCAAATGGTTTATTCGGAAGTAAAAGAGCGGTAAACGCAGCCTGTTTCTATAATATTAGTTGCATAAAAATAACTTGCTTCGAAAGGTAAATTATGTTAAGATTTTCACGTAACAAACTTTATATTTAAAAATGGAGGTGCCAGCGTGAAAAAGTTCCTATCGATTGTTGTGGCGGTTGCGATGTTCGCGTTCCCGGCGTTCGCCGCGGAGGAAGTGCTGGTCGGCGAGATTTCGACCTCGACGGGCGATTTCGCCGCGTACGGCTTCGCCGAAGTCGAGTCGGTGAAGATCGCCCTTGAAGAGATCAACGCCGCCGGCGGCGTCAAAGTCGGCGACGCGATGCTGCCGATGCGCGTCATTCAGTACGACTGCCGCACGCGCAACGAAGACATGGTCAACGCGGCGCGCCGCCTCGTCAATCAGGACAAGGTCGTCGCCGTCATCGGCCCGAGCGGCTCCGGGCTGTGCATTTCCGCCGCCGCCGTGTTCAACCGCGGGCACGTGCCTCACCTCGGCACGCTGCCGACGAACCCGATGGTGACCATGGACGAGCGCGGCAAGGTGCGCCCCTACAATTTCCGCATCTGCTTCCTCGACCCGTATCAGGGCGCCATCCTGGCCACGTTCGCGGTCAAGAATCTGAACCTCATGAAAGCGGCCGTGCTGTACGACGTATCCAGCGACTACTCGCAGGGGCTGCGCGAATTCTTCGTCAACGAGTACGGGAAGATGGGCGGCCAGGTCGTGGCCGACGAAGGGCACCGCGGCGAAGACGTCGATTTCCGCGCCCAGCTGACCAAGTTCAAGGAAGCCAAGCCCGACATCCTCGTGTTCCCGACCATGGGCAAGTGCACGCCGCTGGCGATCAAGCAGGCGCGCGAGATGGGCTTCACCTGCCCGATCATCGGCGGCGACGGCTACGGCGACTTCTGGTGGGAGATCGCCGGCGACGCCATGGAAAACACCTACTGGGTCAGCCACGTGGACAAGGGCGACCCGAAGCTGAAGGGGTTCTTCGACAAGTTCGAGCAGAAGACCGGCACCGAGTGCAAGGAATTCATGAACGCGATGATGGCTTACGACTGCCTGTACTGGCTCAAGGACGCCATCGAGCGCGCCGGCAGCCTCGATCCCGAAAAGGTCCGCGACGCTCTCGAGCAGACCAAGGACCTGAAGCTGATGCACTGCACGCTGACCATGGACGAGTTCCACAATCCCAAGGGCAAGGAAGGCATCATGCTCAAGGCCGAGGGCGGCAAGACGAGCTACTTTGCCACGATCAAGCCCGAGATGTAAAAAGCGTTTTTTCAAATCCGACGGGTTCACTGCGAGGGGCGGCGGCACACGTGCCGCCGCCCTTTCGTCATGAAAGGGAGGAGTCGTTGTGGCAACCTTTTTGCAACAAGTCGTCAACGGGCTCTCGCTGGGCTCCGTTTACGCGCTGATCGCGGTCGGGTACTCGCTGGTGTACTCGATCCTGCTGTTTTCCAATTTCGCTCACGGCGGTTTTCTCGTCGTGGGCGGCTACGTGGCCTACGGCATGCTCAACGCGATGGGCATGAACGTCTGGGCCGCCGGCGCGGGCGCGATCCTCGCCGCGGGAGTCGTCGCCATCGTCACCGAGCGCATGGCCTACCGCCCGATCCGCGAGCGCACGTCGGCCACGCTGTATTTATTGATCGCCTCGATGGGCGTTTCCATCGTCATCGAGAACATTTTCGTCGTCACCATCGGCGGCCGTTACCGCGCCCTGCCGGAGGTGTTCCCCGCCCAGCCGATCGTCCTCGCGGCGCGCGCCGTCGGCGAGGCGGGCGAAGCGGCGCTGCGCTTCTTCCCCGGAGCGGCCGAGGGGCTGACGCCGCTGCTGACGATCAGCGCCTTCGACCTGGTTTCGCTGGGCGTGACGGTCGTCTTCCTGCTGCTGCTGCAGATGTTCCTGATGCGCACGCGCTGGGGGCTGGCGATCCGCGCCGCAGCGTGCGACCTGCGCACGGCGGGGCTGATGGGCGTCAACGTCAACTTGCTGATCGCCATCGTCTTCTTCGTCGCCGGCGCGCTGGCGGCGGTAGGCGGCATTTTCCTGGCGACGCGCTACACGCTTTATCCGCAGCTGGGCAACATGATCACCACCAAGGCCTTCGTGGCGGCGGTCATCGGCGGCCTCGGCAGCCTGCCGGGGGCGGTGATCGGCGGCATCCTGCTGGGGCTGGCGGAGATGCTGACGGCCGGCTTCATCAGCAGCCAGATGCGCGACTTCGTGGTCTTCGCGCTGCTGATCGCGACGCTGATCATCAAGCCGTCCGGCCTGTTCGGCCGCGATATCCGCGACAAGGTGTAGGGGAGGGACCGTCATGAAAAAATCGCTTCTCGGCGCTCTGTTCCTCGCGGCTTTGGGCGCGGTCCTGGCTTACGCGCCGATGGATTATTACATGGAAGGCATTCTCATGCTGCTGTGCATCAACATGATCGCGGCCATGGGCGTGTCGCTGCTGACGGGCTTCACCGGTATCTTCACGCTCGGTCACGCGGCCTATATGGCCATGGGCGCGTACACGGCGGCGATCCTGATCATGAATTACGACGTGCCCTGGCTTCCGTCCGTGCTCGCCGGCGGCGTGCTGGCCGCGGCTCTGGCCTGGGTCGTCGGCGTGCCGACGATGAAGCTGACGGGCGACTATTACGCCATCGCTTCGCTGGGGCTGTGCGAGGCCATCCGTCTCGTGATCGAGAACTGGCAGTCGGTGACGCGCGGCGCGCGCGGCATCCCGGGCATCGATCCCTACACGACGCGCGCCGTGGCGGTGTGGTTCTTCGCGGCGCTGGCGCTGTTCATGTTCAATCTGATCTACAGCCGCTGGGGGCGCTACTTCCGCGCCTGCCGCGACGGCGTCACGGCGGCCTCGCTGCTGGGCTTCAACACGCCGAGCATCCGCCTCGTTTCGCTGCTGATCTCGGCGTTCTATTGCGGCATCGCCGGGGCGCTGCTGGGCGGCTATCTCAGCTTCATCCAGCCGGCCATGTTCGACATGATGAAATCCACCGAGCTGACCTCGCTGGTGGTCTTCGGCGGGCTCGGCTCAATGAGCGGCACGCTGCTGGCGACCTGCATCATCACGCTGATCACCGAACTGTTCCGCCCCATTTCGCAGTACCGCATGCTGATCTACGGCGCCGTGCTGGTGATGGTCATGGTGCTGCGCCCCGACGGGCTGCTGGGCAGCCGCGAGATCTGGGAGTTCTGCCGCGCGCGCGGGACGAAGAAGGAGGAATCGCGATGAACGCGCCCATCCTCGAGATCCTCAACATCAACAAGTCGTTCGGCGGCGTGCACGCCGTCAAGGACGTCAGCTTCAAGATCGAGCAGGGCGAGCTGGCGGGGCTGATCGGCCCCAACGGCGCGGGCAAGACGACGGTCTTCAACCTGATCACCAACGTCTATCCGATCGATTCCGGCGACATCATCTTCGACGGGCTCAGCACGATCCGTCTCAAGTCCTATCAGGTGATCCGCCGCGGCATCGCGCGCACCTTCCAGAACCTGCGCCTGTTCGGCAAGTCCACCGTGCTCGACAACGTCATGACGGCCGCCCAGGTGCATCACACTTACGGCTTTGCCGAGTCCATCACCCATCTGGGACGCTGGCGCAGCCGTGAGGAGATCGCGCGCCGCCGCAGCATGGAGTTCCTCGAGCGCGTCGGCCTGGCCGGCCGCGCTTCGCAGACGGCCGGCACGCTGCCCTACGGCATGCAGCGCCGCCTCGAGATCGCCCGCGCTCTGGCGCTGGAGCCGATCCTGCTGCTGCTCGACGAGCCGGCCGCGGGCATGAACCCCGAGGAGGTGGCCGACCTGAACAAACTGATCACGGGCATCCACCGCGACCTGGAGCTGACCATCTTGGTCATCGAGCACCATATGGACCTGATCATGCAGATCTGCCCGCACATCGTCTGCGTGAATTTCGGCGCCAAGATCGCCGAAGGCGGACCCGACGACATCCGCAAAAATCCCGAAGTGCTCAAGGCCTATCTGGGCGACGACGAGGAGGCGATCTGAATGGCCGGACTGCTCGAAGTGAAAGAGCTCTGCGTCAGCTACGGCGCGATCCGCGCGCTCGACAAGGTGTCGCTGTCCATTCCCGCCGGCGAGATCGTTTCCGTCATCGGCGCCAACGGCGCGGGCAAGTCCACGCTGATGAGCGCCGTCATGGGACAGGTGCCGTACCATTCCGGCGAGATTGAGTTCGAAGGCAAGCCGCTGCCGCGCCGGTCGTTCCAAGTGGTGAAATCGGGGATTTCGCTTTCGCCGGAAGGGCGGCGCATCTTCGCGCCGCTGACCGTGCTGGAAAATTTGCAGATCGGCGCGTTCCCCCGCGGCGACGGCGATTCCGAAAAAGCGGTCAAGGAAGACATGGACTGGGTGTTCTCGCTGTTCCCGCGCCTCGAGGAACGCATCGGCCAGTACGCCGGCACGCTCTCCGGCGGCGAGCAGCAGATGCTCGCCGTGGCGCGGGCGCTGATGTCCCGGCCGAAACTGCTGCTGCTCGACGAACCGTCGCTGGGGCTGGCTCCCGTGATCATCAGGGACATCTTCCGCGAGCTGCGCCGCATCAACGAAAAAGGGCTCACCATCCTGCTCGTCGAGCAGAACGCCAAACAGGCGCTGCTGCTCTCGCAGCACACTTTCGTGCTCCAGACCGGGCGCATCGTCAAGCAGGGCGTTTCGCGCGACCTGCTCGCCGACCCCGAGATCGCCGCGGCGTATCTGGGCGGCAAATAGTATCCTGTTCCTCGTGAAAATACGAAAACTCGCAACGGTCTCTTTTTCGGAAACCGTTGCGAGTTTTTATGAACTTTATCGAGCGGACGTCTGGGGATTCGCTGCGAAAAAAAGAAGCGCAGTAAACGATCGGCGCTGCCGGTTGTTTTTTAAGTTTGCGACTTCGGGCGCGGAGTCTTGAGGTCGGTGATTTTATAGGCGCCTCCCGCCAGTCTCTTTGGATGGAAAATGAGTATTTGTAATGTTTGATGGAGTTTTTTCAGATTTGAATACAATATTATCTGAATGGTTTTATATGAATTTTACAGCCAAATATTATTGTAAAATATATAGCTAATAAGTTGACACTATTAAAATTAATATTATAATGATAGTCGGTAGTAAAAATTAGAGATTGCGAATTGGAGAATGGTGAAAATGTCAAAATACATCGTCAGGCGTCTTTTAACGCTGATACCGGTCATCGTCGGCGTGACCTTTATCGTTTTCTTCATTCTGAACCTTTCTCCCGGAGACCCGGCGGCCATTATCCTCGGCGAGCAGGCCACGGAGGAAGCGCTCGCGATGAAGCGGGAGGAGCTGCACCTGAACGATCCGCTTCTCAAGCGCTATGGGCGCTACATGTGGGATATGCTCCACGGCGACCTGGGCCTTTCCTACAAGAACAGCATCAGCGTCTGGGATCAGGTGATCGGACGGTTCCCCAACACCTGCGTCCTGGCGGTGGCGGGGATTCTGGTGGCGCTGCTGATCGGCATACCGGTCGGCATCATCTCGGCGAAAAAACAGTATTCGCTCATAGACAACGTGTCCATGGTTTTCGCGTTGATCGGCGTCGCCATGCCGAACTTCTGGTTCGGGCTGCTGGCCGTTATCGTTTTTTCGCTGACGCTGGGCTGGCTTCCCTCGCAGGGAATGGGTGAAGGGCTGGTCCCCCTGTTGCGAAGCATCGTCCTCCCCGCGCTGACGTTAGGGACGGGGTGCGCCGCGACCGTGACGCGCATGACGCGTTCTTCGATGCTCGAAGTCATACGGCAGGACTACATCAGCACGGCGCGGGCGAAAGGGCTGAGCGAAAAGACGGTAACGTACCGTCACATGCTGCGAAATGCCCTGATTCCCATTATTACCGCGACAGGCCTGCAGTTTGGCAGTCTTTTAGGCGGCGCGATGCTGACGGAGACGATCTTTTCGTGGCCGGGGCTGGGACGTCTGATGGTCGACGCGATCAAGTCAAAGGATATTCCGCTTGTGCTCGGTTCGATCATCTTCATGGCGACGACTTTTTCCATCGTCAATTTGGTCGTGGATATTATCTACGCCTTTGTCGATCCGAGAATTAAATCCCAGTACAAGGGAAAGTAGGCGATTTTTATGGGAAAAAGCGAAGAAAAAGCACGGCTCCATGAGGAGGAAACGAACAAAGAACGCTCTCTGTGGCAGGAAGCGTGGCGGCGTTTCAAAAAGAACCGTATGGCGATGGCGGGGCTGTATTTCATTCTCTTTCTGGTGCTGACGTCTGTCGTAACGGCCGTGGTGGATCTGGCGACGCACAAAGAGTTTTACAACCATTACGTAATCAGGCAATCGCTACGGTATCGTTTGCAGAAACCCAGTCTGACGCACCCGTTCGGCCTCGATGAGTTTGGCCGGGATATGTTGTTGAGAATGCTGTGGGGAACCCGCTATTCTCTTTTTATGGGAACGCTGGCGATTCTCTTTTCCAGCCTGATCGGCGGGGCGCTTGGGGCTGTGGCCGGATACTACGGCAAGAGGCTGGACAACGCGCTGATGCGGTTTATGGACATTCTGCTGGCGATTCCTTCGATGCTGCTGGCCATCGCCATCGTGGCCGCGCTGGGGACCAGTCTCACGAACGTTCTGATCGCCATCGGCGTGGCTTACGTGCCCGTTTTCGCGAGAACGGTGCGGGCTTCCGTGCTGATGGTGAAGGAACAGGAGTTCATCGAGGCGGCGCGAAGCATCGGCTGCAACGACTTCACGATCATCTTTCAGTACATCGTGCCCAATTCTCTGGCGCCGACGATCGTTCAGGTGACGTTGGGAATCGCCGGGGCGATTCTGTCCATCGCCGGGCTTTCCTTCCTCGGTCTGGGGATCCAGCCGCCCACGCCGGAATGGGGGGCGATGCTTTCCAACGCGAGGACGTACATCAGGGACGCGTGGCACATTACGATCATTCCCGGAATGGGCATCATGCTGACGATCCTCGCCCTCAACCTTATGGGCGACGGGCTGCGCGACGCGCTTGACCCCAGACTGAAAAACTAGAAGAAGCTTTTGAGGAAAGGCGGGGAAGACATGCCGGGCAGTTTGCTGGAAGTGAAAAATTTGCACATTCATTATTCAACGGACGAAGGCGTCGTGCGAGCGTTGAACGGAGCTTCCATCACGATCGAAGAGGGGAAAACGCTGGGGCTGGTCGGCGAAACGGGAGCGGGGAAAAGCACGCTGGCGCGGGGAATTCTGCGTCTGATTCCCGATCCGCCCGGAAAAATCATCGACGGCGAGATTCTGTTCGAAGGAAGGGATCTTCTTGCTCTTTCCGAAGAGGAAATGATGAAGGTTCGAGGCAGAGACATTTCGATGATCTTTCAGGATCCGATGACATCGCTCAATCCTGTTTTGACGGTCGGCGACCAAATTCTCGAAGTGATCGAAACGCACCATCGCGAGATGGCGCGCGAAGAGGCGAAGAAAAAGGCCGAAGAGATGCTGGAGATGGTCGGCATCGCCAAAGGGCGGTACAGCGACTATCCGCACCAGTTCTCCGGCGGCATGAAGCAGCGCGTGGTTATCGCCATCGCGCTGGCGTGCCGGCCGAAGCTGCTGATCGCCGACGAGCCGACAACGGCGCTTGACGTCACGATTCAGGCACAGATTCTCGACATGATCAATCAACTCAAAAGGCGGGACAACACTTCGATGCTGCTCATTACCCACGATCTGGGCGTGGTGGCTCAGAACTGCGACGAGGTTGCCATCGTCTACGCTGGCGAGATCGTTGAAGTGGGAAATATAAAGGACGTGTACCGTGAGAAGCTTCATCCGTATACGAACGGGCTTTTTGGTTCGGTCCCTTCGCTCTCTTCGACGGAAAGGCGGCTCCGCGCGATCGACGGCATGATGCCGGATCCCACGAGGCTTCCCGGCGGCTGCAAGTTTTACGAAAGGTGTCCCCGCGCCGCTGAAAGGTGCCGTAGCGAACTTCCCAAGCTGGTCGAGTGCGGGCCGGGGCATAAAGTCCGCTGCTTCGAATATTACGGGAAGGGAGGGACGGGGCTTGGCGGAGACGAATGAGATTTTGCGGGTCGAACATCTCAAAAAATATTTTGACACACCTGCGGGAACGCTCCACGCGGTGGACGACATCACGTTCTCTCTCGACCGGGGCAGGACGCTGGGCGTGGTCGGCGAATCCGGCTGCGGCAAGTCGACGATGGGGAGGGCGATTCTGAGGCTTCACGAGCCGACGTCGGGCAAGGTGTGGTTCGAGGGGCAGGACATCCTTTCCTACGACAAAAAGCGGCTGAAAGCTCTCAGAAAAGACATGCAGATCATCTTTCAGGATCCCTTCGCGTCCCTGAATCCCCGCATGACCGTCGCGGAGGCGATCGCCGCACCGCTGGTTGTGCAGAATGTCTACAGCCGCAGGGACAAAAAGGGCCTTCGCAAAAAAGTCGCCGAGTTTATGGATCTCGTCGGCCTGGCTCCCCGACTGGTTAACACCTATCCTCACGAGCTGGACGGCGGCCGGCGGCAGCGGATCGGCATCGCCCGGGCGCTGGCGCTGAGTCCCAAGTTCATCGTCTGCGACGAGCCGGTGTCCGCGCTGGACGTTTCCATCCAGGCTCAGATTTTGAATCTCATGCAGGATTTGCAGGACCGTCTGGGGCTGACGTACCTGTTCATCACCCACGATCTTTCCGTGGTCAAGTTTTTTTCCGACGACATTATCGTCATGTATCTGGGGCAGATGGTGGAGAAAGCGCCTTCCGATCTGCTTTTCAAAAATCCGCTGCATCCTTATACGAAAGCGCTGCTTTCGGCGATCCCCGTCGCCGATCCCAATCTGCCCATGCAAAGGATTGCCTTATCGGGAGAGATTTCTTCGCCTGTCAATCCGCCGAAGGGCTGCCGCTTCGCCAAACGCTGTCCGTATGCCGAAGCCGCCTGTACGTCTGGAGATCTGACGCTAGCGGAAGTCGAAGCGAATCATTTCGTTAGCTGCGTTAAAGTTGAGTAACATTTTCATTCAGGTTAAAGGCCGTACCGGCTTTTAATAAAGCCGTCAGCCATAAGGCCCGGCTTAAAAATGAAAGGGGACGAAAAGAATGAAGAACTTCAGCGGGAAACTTTTGGTTATCGCTCTTGGAGCGGTATTGGCCACGGCTTCGGTGTTCTGCGCCGGCGCAGCGGCGGACGGAGCGGAGCACAAGGATACGATCGTTTGGGGACAAGGCGCCGACGTGACGTCCTTCGACCCGCACCAGGGCAAGGAAACGCCTGCGGTCACGGTCACCTGTCAGATTTTCGATACGCTGACGGCCGTCGATCCGGCGACCGGCGAAGTGAAGCCGCAGATCGCGGAAAGCTGGGAACAGCTTGACGATACGACCTACGTCTTCCACATCAGGAAAGGGATCAAGTTCCACAACGGAAGCGAACTGACGGCCGCTGACGTCAAGTTCTCGCTCGACCGCGCCATCGCTTCCGCTTCCGTCTCTTACATCGTCGACTTCATCAAGGAAGTGAACGTGAAGGACGACTTTACGGTGCAAGTGGTCCTGCGCGCTCCGTACGCTCCCGCCCTGCGGAACCTTGCCGTCCCTTTCGCCGCGATCGTCTGCAAGGATGTCGTGGAGAAGGACGAAGAAGCTTTCAAACTGCGTCCCATCGGTTCCGGCCCGTACAAGTTCGTCGAGTGGAAGCCAGGCGACACGGTCAAGCTCGACGCCTTCGATGATTACATGGACGGCAAGCCGGCGACGCCTCACCTTGTCATGAAAGTCGTTCCCGAGACGTCTCAGCGCTTGATCGCGCTCGAGACCGGCGATCTTGACATCTCCTACGACCTCGGCGTGAACGACGTCAAGAGAGGACGCGACAACAAAGACCTTGTCATTTTGGAGGCCCCCAGCCTTTCCTGCTGGTACATCTCGATGAACATGAACAAGAAGCCTTTTGACGACCCGCGGGTGAGAGAAGCCATTAATTATGCCATCGACCGTCAGCTCATCGTCGACACGATCATGTCCGGCAACGGACAGGCCGCCGACGCCATCATCGCGCCGTCGGTCTTCGGATATTACCCTTCGGGCGTCTATGAATACAATCCGGAAAAGGCCAAGGCGCTCCTCAAGGACGCGGGATATGAAAAAGGCTTCAAAACCAATCTTTGGGTCAACGACAATCAGTCCAGAATCGAGATCTGCCAGGCAGTCCAGGCCATGCTTTTGGATATCGGCATCGACTGCTCCGTCGAGGTCATGGAGTTCGGTTCGTTCATTCAGAAGACCACGGCCGGGGAACACGACATGGGCTTCTTCGGCTGGACGACTTCTACCCGCGACGCCGATTACACCTATTACTCGCTTGAACATTCCAGCAAACAGGGCGCTTCCGGCAACCGCTCGTTCGTCCACGATCCCGAGGTGGACAAGCTGGTCGAAAGCGGCAGAAGCATTTCCGATCCTGAGCAGAGAAAGACTATTTACAAAGACCTCGCGCTGCTGCTGAAAAAGATCAACAACAACGCGCCGCTTTACTACTCCACCATCAACGTCGGCGCGCACAAAGGCATCGAAGGCTTCGTGATCGACCCGGTCGGTTATCACGATCTCAGCGCCGTAAGAGTTGCTCGATAAGATCGGGCGATAACCGGGCGCAGCGTGTTTTGACGGGCCTGAGGGGTGTTCCGTTGCACGCTGCGCGCGTGGTTTTGCATATTACGAATACGTCCCGTCTCCGGCGGAAGAGCGGGGAGACGGGACGCAATTTTGGAGAAAGGAAGCGTCTGCATGAGATTGGAACATATCGCCTGGCCCCGGGCGGAAAAATACTTCAAAGAGAACGACACCGTCCTCATCGCCGTGGGAAGCTGCGAGTGCCACGGCCGGCATCTGCCCCTCGGCACGGACACGATCATTCCCAATCGGATCCTGGAACTGATCGAGGAAAAAAGCGGCGTGCTGATCGCGCCGACCATTCCCTACGGCTCGACGAAATCTCTGGCCTGCTATCCCGGCACCATCGACATTGGCGACGAACTGCTGTGCGGTTTGCTGGCGGCGGTGATGGACAATTTTTACCGTCACGGAGCGAGACGGTTCGTGATCCTGAACGGACACGGCGGCAACATCAAACCCATCGAAAACGTCGGCTTCGACTTCGAGAAGAGAGGCTGCCTCGTGGCGTTGCTCAACTGGTGGCTGATGGCATGGGACATGAATCCCGCCTGGAAAGGCGGCCATGGCGGCGGCGAAGAGACGGCCGGCGTGATGGGCGTGAATCCTGATCTTGTAGATCGCAGCGAGATCGGCGGCCCGCTGGAATACATTCATCTTTCCGATCGGTTCGAGACGACGGGCTTCCGGTCCGTCAAGTATAAAGGCGTCAATATCGAGATCCTCAGGCCCGTCGATCATGTGACCTCGACCGGCGGCTGGATCGGCCCCGACCATCCCGCGACGGCGACAGAGGAATGGGGGCGCGAGATGCTTCAAACCTGCGCCGATTACATCGTCGATTTCATGGAGGAGTTCAAAAAGCTTCCCCTTCCGGAAAAATAGGATTTTGTTGAGAAGTCGGCGAAACGGTCCGGCGGATCTCCACAAAAAAACGGAAGGCGCCCCTTTGGCAGAAGGGAGCCTTCCGCGGCGTGCGGACGTGACAATAACCGAGAATAGAGGAAATCATCATGAGACTGGAAAACATCACATGGCCCAGGGCCGAGCGCTATTTGAAAGAGGACGGCACGGTCATTATCGGCATCGGCAGCATCGAAAGCCACGGCCGGCACATGCCGCTGGGGACGGATACGCTGATCCCCGACAAACTCCTTGCCATGATCGAAGAAAAGACGGACGTGCTCATCGCGCCGACCATTCCCTACGGTGCCACGCAGTCCCTGAACGAGTACCCCGGGACGGTAGACATCGACAACGACGTCCTTTACAGGTACCTTCTCTGCGTTATGGAGAGCCTGCGCCGCCACGGCGCCGGAAAGTTCCTGATCCTGAACGGCCACGGCGGCAACATGAAGCCCATCGAAAGAGCCGCCCTGGACATGGACAAGAAAGGCTGCCTCACGGCGGTGCTGAACTGGTGGCTGATGGCGTGGGACATGGATCCCGCCTGGAAGGGCGGTCACGGCGGCGGCGAAGAGACGGCCGCGATTTTGGGCATCGACCCCGCCCTGGTCGACCGAAACGAGATCGGCCCGGCGCTGAAACTCAACGACATCTCCGACGCGATCAAAGCGACCGGATTTTACAGCGTCAGCTACAAGGGAGTGAGCTTCAACGTGCCCCGCCAGATCAGCAAGATCACCGACAGCGGCTGGATCGGCCCCGATCATCCCGGCACGGCCACGGAAGAATGGGGAAAGAAAATGCTGGCGGCCTGCGCCGATTACATTGCGGACTTGGCCGAGGAGTTCAGAAAACTCAAAGCGTAAAAAGAATCGCGCCGGTTCGAAAACACGCCGCGGCGCGCGTAAAATTCGCTGACGAAGGAAGTGTCGAACATGAAGCGAACGAACGGCTTGTTCCCTTTGGAAACGACGGAAACGACCGTTGAACAAGAGAACGGACTTCTCGAAAGCCTGTGCCCCGGAGGGGACCTTGAATATCTTTTGTCCGGCCGCTGCGGGATCTATCATTGCCTGCTGGACATCGCGCGGTACGATAAAAAGCGGGTGGCGTACCTTCCCCTGTACACCTGCGAGACCGTCGTAGCTCCCTTTGTAAAAGCGGGCTTCGCGCTGAAATTTTATCCGCTTGACCGGAACATGCGTCCCGTATTTTCCGAAGACGCGCTGGATCGCGTCAGCCTCGTTTCCGTTTGCGGCTATTACGGATTTTCCACCTTCGACAGGGATTTTGTGAGAAAGTGCAAAGCGCGGGGCCTTACCGTCATGGAAGACATGACGCATTCGGTTTTGTCCGCGGACGGTCTTGACGAGAACTGCGACTACGCGGCCGGAAGTTTGCGCAAGTGGATGGGCGTCGCCTGCGGCGGCTTCGCGCTCAAGAGGCGGGGGCGGTTCGCCCGCGCACCGATGCCGCCGCACCGGGAACATCTGAAGCTGAGATACGACGCCATAGAACGGGACGACATGGAGCTCTTCTGGAAAGGGGAAATGCTGCTGCGGCGGATCTTCGACGATTTCGGCAGCGACGGGAAGTCGGTCTATCTGATGAAACACGCCGATTTCCCGGCGATCCGCAGGAAGCGCCGCGAGAACTACCGGAGTCTTCTGGAAAACGTCAGGGAAAACGAAAACCTCAGGATCGTTTTCCCCGTTCTCGACGCCGCAAGCGTTCCAAGTCATTTCACGGTTTTCGTCGGCGAAAGGGAAAAAGTCCAGGCCGCTCTGCAGGCGCTGGACGTCAAAACTTCGGTCTATTGGCCTCAGGGGCCTTTTATCGATCTGGACGGTCAGGACGATACCCGCTACATTTACGAACACGTGCTGAGCCTGCCCTGCGACCAGCGTTTCTCCGCGGCGGAGATGAAGGCTATGGCAGAGGCGCTGAATAGCTGCACGAAGACAGCTTTCTGACCTCTTCCTCCAGATTTACGCGGTATATTTTCTCTCCCATGATAATGTAGTGAGCGTCGAGGCAGAGGCAGGAATCTTTCAGATCGCCTTTTTTGAGAACCTCCAGGATGACCTTGTGGGCTTCGTAATTGTTCTTGTGGCTGACGGCGTACTTGTTGGCCGACGGCGCGTCGAAAACGTCCGCCCCCAGCTTGCGCGAATTCTTGACGGTCAAAAACATCGCGCCGTTGAGAGGGCTGAGCATCTGCCACATTTTCGTCAGGCGCGACATCCGCCCCATATCCACGATCTGGCGGTGGAACATCTCGTCGGCGGCGATGATCGCCGTCAGCGAATCGTCCTCGCAGGCCCTTTTCATCTGCCCAAGAGCGATTTCCATTTTCAGGACGGCCTCGTCGCTGCACCTTCCGCCGCACCGTTCCAAGGCGATCTTTTCCAGGCTGCCCCTCATGAAGAAAACTTCGTAAGCGTCTTTGGGCGAAAGGGTCGTGACCGAGCACCCCTTGTTGGTCTGATACTCCACAAGCCCTTCGAACGTCAGCGTCTTCAGGGCTTCGCGCACGGGGCCGCGGCTTACGCCCATTTTCCCGGCCACGTCCAGTTCCGCGATCTTGTCGTTGGGCTGCAGTTCGCCGTTGAGGATCTTGTTCCTCAGATAAGTTTCGACTTTTTTCGATAAGGTGACTTTGGATTCCATTCCGGCCTCTCTGAAATTGTCATTTTTTTTGCGGGATTGTTTGTAAGACGATCGCATTGTCATGAGTTTAGTTATTTTATGCGTAATTGTCAATCAAAAAACTGTCCGGGCTGGGGCGGATTTTCAGGGAGCGAACGCGCGCCGTTCGAAGAGAAAACGGCGGGACCGGGGGGCAGGCGACTTGTTTGCGATGTTCCACGTGGAACATCATGCCGCGAACGCCGCGGATCTTGCCGAAGCGATGGACGCCTGGGGCTACTGCGAAGAGCGGGCGATGACGCGGCTTTACCCGCTGCGTTACACGGCGGCCGACCGTCGCACCTACGTTTGCATCGCCGCGTACGGCTCGGCCATGCTGGCCCTTTCCCTGATTTTATGAAAATGTTCCACGTAAAACATTTCACAAAGAACGAAGTTATGGCAACGGTTTGATGTATATATGCCCAAAATAATTTGCCCGCGTCGGCTCTCTTGAAACGACGCGGGCAAATTGTTGTTCAAAGAAAACTGTCTTCGAGCGGCGCCGCGAGAAAATCTCTCTTTGCGTCAATAGCGCGCGTTATATTAGTCTAACTTACAAATCGAACAATAACACGATTTCTCGCTTTCAGCGCTTTAAAAAAAAGAGTGAGTGCGAATATTCGGACTTGTCAGCGCAGATTATTTCTAGTTTGATTACTATGCTTCGCGCAGTTCTTGCTTGAAAAAAACGAACGGGTAATTTATGATTATATTGTCTCAAGCAAGAATATTATTTTGTGGCGATTGAAGAAACTTGCGTCGGAGTGATGTATTGATTGAGAAATCACGCACACGAGAGGAGAATTTCATGGATATTGTCAGGGCCCGCCTGGTTCGTTCGCCGGTGTGCAATCCATGGAGAAATCTCGCCTGGGAAGAATATCTGACGAAAAACTGCGCGGACGACGAAGCGGTCTTCTATCTCTGGCAGAACGCCCACACCGTGGTGATCGGGCGGAACCAAAACGCCTGGGCCGAGTGCCGCATCGAGCTGATGGAAAAGGAAGGCGTGACGCTGGCCCGCCGTTCGACGGGCGGCGGCGCGGTCTATCATGACCTGGGCAACCTGAATTTTTCTTTCGTCATGCCGCGCGGGCATTACGACATGACGCGGCAGCTCAACGTGATCCTGGCGGCGCTGCGGGCGCTGGGCGTGAACGCGGAGTTCACCGGGCGCAACGACCTGACTGTGGACGGGCGCAAGTTTTCCGGCAACGCCTACCAGCTGACGAGGCGCGTCGGGCTGCACCACGGCACGCTGCTGGTCGATTCCGACATGTCGGTGTTGCCGCGCTATCTCAACGTCGATCCCGAAAAACTCAAGAACAAGGGCGTCAAATCGGTGGCGTCGCGCGTCGTCAACCTGAGGGAAGCGGCGCCGTCGCTGACGGTGGAGAAGATGTACGCGCCGCTGGAAGAGGCTTTTCTGGCGGAATACGGCGGCGGCTGCGTAACGCGCGAGGGCTCGCTGCCGGACGACGATCTGTACCGCGAGCTGTTCGCCCGGTACGGCAGCCGCGAATGGCTGCTGGGGCGCTCGCCGCAGTGCGAGGGTACGCTGCGCCGGCGCTTCGCCTGGGGCGGGGTGCAGCTGTGCTTCGACATTGAGGACGCCGCGGTGAAGGATCTGCGCGTCTTTTCCGACGCCATGGACGGTGAACTGATCCAGGCGGCGGAACGCTGCCTGGACGGACAGGCTTTCGACTGGGACGCGCTGGCGGAAGCGCTGGAACACGAATTCCCGCAACAGGCGGAAATGGGCGATCTGGCCGCGTGGTTCCGCGAACGTCCGGCGTTGCAGGCGTAGCGGCGCGGATTTCGGCGTATTCACGTCCGCACCTGCGGACGCGGCTTTTGTGAAAGTCGGCATCCTTGTGGATGTCAGACGGTGGCGGCGTCGCTCGGGCGGCGCCTTTTGAGAAAACAGGAGGTCAAAAGATGAAGAGAACCCCGATGTACGAGTGCCACGTTGCCGCGGGCGGCCGTATGGTCGATTTCGGCGGCTGGGAGCTGCCTGTGCAGTACGAGGCGACGGGCATCAAGACCGAGCACCTGAACGTGCGCGCCAAGGCCGGTCTTTTCGACGTCTCCCACATGGGCGAAGTGACGGTGGTCGGCCCCAAGGCCGAGGCCTGGATCTCCAGCCTCGTCACCAACGACGTGGCGGAGATGCACGACGGCCAGGTGCAGTACAACATCATGTGCACCCCCACGGGCGGCGTCGTCGACGATCTGCTGGTCTACCGCTACAACAAAGAGCGTTACCTGCTCGTCATCAACGCGGCGAACGTGGAGAAGGACTGGGCCTGGTTCAACGACCACCTGACCGACGGCGTGAAGATCGAGAACATCTCCATGCAGACGGCGGAAGTGGCTCTGCAGGGTCCCAACGCCGAAGCGATTCTCAGGAAGATCGTCGATTTCGATCCCGCGACGCTGGAGTTCTTCCACTTCAAGGATCCCGTCGACGTTAAGGGCATCAAGGCCATCGTCAGCCGCACGGGCTACACCGGCGAAGACGGTTTCGAGATCTACGTGGACTGGAGCAAGGGCGCCGAGCTGTGGAACATCGTCATGGAGGCCGGCAAGGATCTCGGCCTGATGCCGATCGGCCTGGGCGCGCGCGACAGCCTGCGCTTCGAGGCCGGGCTGCCGCTGTGCGGGCAGGAATTCACCGACACGCTCGGACCGCTCGAGGCGGGATTCGGCTTCTTCGTGAAGCTCGACAAGGCCGGCGGCTTCATCGGCCAGCCGGTGCTCAAGCAGCAGAAGGCCGACGGCCTGAAGCGCAAGATCGTGGCCGCGAAGCTGATCGACAAGGGCGTGCCGCGCCACGAGATGGAAGTGGCCGACAAGGACGGCAACATCATCGGCGTGGTCACCACGGGCGGCTACGGCCCCTCGCTGGACGCCAACCTCGCCAACTGCCTTGTGAACGTGCCCGCGCCGGCCGTGGGCGAGAACCTGTGGATCATGATCCGCGGCAAGGCCAAGAAGGCCGAAGTGGTGAAGAAGCCCTTCTACAAGAAGAGCTACAAGAAGTAGTTTTCGGCGCTGAAAAAATTTTGCGGAAATCTCTAAAATTTCAAGGAGGATACTGACAATGACGACCAAAGTTCTGCCTGAGCTGAAGTACACCAAGGACCACGAGTGGATCAAGATCGACGCCGACGGCTTCGGCCTGATGGGCATCACCGACCACGCGCAGCACGCCATGGGCGACCTCGTTTACATCGAACTGCCCGACGTCGACCGCGAGGTGAAGGCGCACGAAGCCGCCGTGATCGCCGAGTCCGTCAAGGGCGCCAACGACGTGTTCGCTCCCGTGTCCGGCACGGTGGTTGAAGTGAACAGCGATCTTGAGGACGCTCCCGAAAAGGTCAACGCCGATCCGTACGGCAGCTGGATGGTCAAACTGAAGCCCGCCGATCTGAAAGAGCTGGACGACCTGCTCGACGCCGCCGCCTATCAGGCGCTGGTGGAGAAGGAAGAGGCCGAGGCCTAGTTTTCGACGCTGAAAATTTCGTCTGGAGGCGTGACCGTTGCTTTCCGGACGAAATTTTTCCCCTGAAAGACCGTGATTTTTGAGCCGATCAATGGAGGTGTTCAACTTTATGAGCCAATATATCCCCAACACCGAGGCTGATCGCCGCGCGATGCTCGACGCCATCGGCGTCGCGTCGATCGACGAGCTGTTCTCGGACATTCCCGCTCAGGTCCGCCTGGCCAAGGCGCTCGACCTGCCCGAGGCGCTTTCCGAGCCCGAATTGGCGCGCCATCTGCGCGCGCTGTCGGGAAAGAACCGAAACCTCGACGAGCTGACCTGCTTCCTGGGCGCCGGCTCCTACGACCATTTCATTCCTGCCGCCGTCGACACGATCGTTTCGCGCGGCGAGTTCACCACCAGCTACACGCCCTATCAGCCGGAAGCGGCGCAGGGCACGCTACAGGCCATCTTCGAGTATCAGACCATGGTCTGCGAGCTGACCGGCATGGAAGTCTCCAACGCTTCGATGTACGACGGCGCCACCGCCGCCGCCGAAGCCATGGTGATCGCGGCCGCGGAAACGCGCCGCGAGCGCCTTCTCGTCGCCTGCAGCGTCAATCCCGAGACGGTCCGCGTGCTTGGCACCTACTGCTGGAGCCGCGGCTACGAACTGACCGTCCTGCCCTGCAAGAACGGGCGGCTCGATCGCGCGGCGCTGAGCGCCGAGCTGGCCAAGGGCGACGTAGCGGCGCTGCTGCTGCAAACGCCCAGCTTCTTCGGCGTGGTCGAGGATCTGACCGGCCTGGCCGACGAGCTGCACGCCGCCAAGGCCCTGCTGATCGTCTCCACCGACCTGCTGGCGCTGGGCTGCATCAAGGCCCCCGGCGAACTGGGCGCGGACATCGTCGTCGGCGACGGACAGAGCGTCGGCAACAGCGTCAGCTTCGGCGGCCCCGCTTTCGGCTTCATGGCCGCCACGAAGAAACTGATGCGCAAGATGCCCGGCCGCATCGTCGGCCGGACCAAGGACATCCAGGGGCGCGACTGCTACGTGCTCACCCTGCAGGCCCGCGAGCAGCACATCCGCCGCGAAAAAGCCACGTCGAACATCTGCTCCAACCAGAACCTGTGCATCGTCGCCGCCTCGGTCTATCTCAGCCTGATGGGGCCGCAGGGACTGCGCGAAGTGGACGAGCAGATCCTCGCGAAGACGGCCTACGCCGTGGACGCTCTGGTGAAAACCGGCAAGTTCCGCCCTGCTTTCGCCGGCGTTCCCGCGTTCCGCGAAGTCGCGCTGATCTGCGACGAACCCGTCGCCAGCCTCAACGCCCGGCTGCTCGAAGCCGGCATCCTCGGCGGCCTCGACCTCTCCAAGAGTCATCCCGAGCTCGGCAACGCCTGGCTGCTGGCTGTGACCGAACAGCGCACGAAGGAAGAAATCGACCGCCTTGTGTCGATCGCCGCAGGAGGTGACCGCTAATGCTCCGCTCTGTTGAATCCCTGTTCGAAGCCAGCCGTCCCGGCCGCGTCGGTTATTCGCTGCCCAAGCTCGACGTCCCCGCCGTGGGGGCGCAGGACGCCCTCGGCGGCATGGCCCGCGCCCAGGCGGCCCGTCTGCCGGAGATGGCGGAAGTGGACGTGGTGCGTCACTTCACGCGCCTGTCCCACCTGAACTTCTCCGTCGACGAAGGATTTTATCCGCTTGGTTCCTGCACCATGAAGTACAATCCCAAGATCAACGAAGCGGCCGCCCGTCTGCCCGGCTTCGCCCGCATCCATCCGCTGCAGCCGGAAGGCACCGTGCAGGGCGCTCTCGGCCTGATCCACGACCTGTCCGCGATGCTGGCGGAGATCACCGGCATGGCGGCCGTCACGCTGCAGCCGGCCGCCGGCGCTCACGGCGAACAGACCGGCCTGATGCTGATCAAGAAGTACCACGAAGACCGCGGCGACCTCAAACGCACCAAGATCATCGTCCCCGATTCCGCCCACGGCACCAACCCGGCTTCGGCCACCGTCACCGGCTTCGAGCCCGTGGCTGTGCCTTCCGACAAGGACGGCATGGTCGACCTGAACGAGCTGGCCAAGCTGATGGACGACACCGTGGCCGGACTGATGCTGACCAATCCCAACACGCTGGGCATCTTCGAGAAGAACATCCTCGAGCTGACCGATATGATCCACAAGGCCGGCGGCCTGTGCTACTACGACGGCGCCAACGCCAACGCCATCGTCGGCCAGGTGCGTCCCGGCGACATGGGCTTCGACGTGCTGCACCTCAACCTGCACAAGACCTTCAGCACGCCGCACGGCGGCGGCGGCCCCGGCGCGGGCGCGGTCGGCGTCAACGAAAAGCTGCTGCCCTATCTGCCCACGCCCATCGTGGTCCGCAAGGACGGCGCTTACACGCTGGAGACGAAGGCCGAGCACCCCAAGAGCATCGGCAGCGTGCGCGGCTTCTACGGCAACTTCGGCGTGCTGGTGCGCGCCTACGCGTACATCCGCAACCTCGGCGCGGCCGGGCTGAAGGAAGTTTCCGACATCGCCGTGCTGAACGCCAACTATCTGGCCGCGAAGATCAAGAAGTTCTATCCGCTGGCCGTGAACGGTTTCTGCAAGCACGAGTTCGTGGCCGACGGCAGCGAACTGAAGCACGAGACCGGCGTGTCCACCATGGACGTGGCCAAGGCGCTGATCGACGCCGGCTACCATCCGCCCACGACGTACTTCCCGCTCATCGTCCACGAAGCGCTGATGATCGAGCCGACGGAAACCGAGTCCAAGGAGACGCTCGACGGCTTTGTCGACGCTCTGCAAAAGATCGTCGAAGAGGCCAAGGCCAAGGGCGCGGAAGAATTCCACGCCAAGCCGCACAGCACCGTGATCGCGCGTCCCGACGAAACCGAAGCGGCACGTCATCCCATTCTGCGCTGGCAGTTTTAATACTATTTCTTGATCAAAAAGCCGAACACGAGGGCGCTACGAGGGAGATTCACAAAGCGAGCTGCGCAGACTGCGTAGCAGTCGAGGTAGTCCTGAGCGACTGAACTCCCTCGCAGCGCCTAGAAAACTATGTTAATACTTTCTATCAAGAATTAGTATAATACCGGGATCAAACGATAAAACGCGAAGCGATTGCGCCGCGGGGGATTTTTCGCCAGAGGCGGCTCCCCGCGGCGCTTCGTTTCGCGTTTTTTGCGATATGACAGGAGGAAGACACATGTATGATCTGATCGTCCTCGGCGGCGGCCCCGGCGGCACGCGCGCCGCGGAGCTGGCGGCCCGCCACGGCATGCAGGTCGCGCTGGTGGAAAAAGCCCATCTCGGCGGCACCTGCCTGAACCGCGGCTGCATCCCCACCAAGGCCCTGTATTCCCACGTGATCGGCGGCAAGGGGCCGCGCGAAGGGCTGTGGACGCGCCTCGAGGGCGTGATCGACACGCTGCGCAAGGGCAACGCCCAATTGATGAAGATGGCCGGCGTCAAAGTCCTGCGCGGGACCGGCGTCGTCGCCCAGTGGGAAGGAACCAAAAAAATGACCGTTACTCATGACGACGGTTCAGAGGAACAGATCGAAGGCAAACGCCTGCTGGTCGCCGTCGGCGCGCGCTCCGTGTGCCCCGAGTTCGCCGGCAACGACCTGCCCCAGGTGCTCACCGGCGACTGGGCCATCACCGACCCGCAGCTCTGGGACCCCGAGCGTAACGCTTCCGTGCGGACCGTGGCCGTGCTCGGCGCGGGCGTGATCGCGCTGGAAATGGGCATGATCCTGCAGGGGCTGGGGAAAAAAGTGATCCTGCTCAAGCACTCCGACCAGATCCTGCGCCGCCTCGACGGCGACGTCAAGAAAAAAGTCGCGCTGGCCGTCAAGCGCCGCAAGACCGTCGTCAAAGATTACGTGCGCCTCACCGAAGCCGCAGCCGACGGCGACGGCCTGATCCTGCGCGGCACGTCGAAGGACGAACCGTTCGAAGAGCGCTGCGACCGGCTCATCGTCGGCTCCAGCATGACGCCGATCCTCGAAGGATACGGGCTGGAGAACAGCGCCATGAAGATCGAAAAGGGCTGCCTCGCCGTGGACGCGCAGATGCGCACCTCCATCGACGGCGTCTGGGCCATTGGCGACTGCACCGGCGGCGCGATGCTGGCGCACCTGGCCGAATATCAGGCGCTGGCGGCCGTCAGCAACATGACCGGCGGCGAGTACGCCGTCAATCTCGACGCCCTGCCCGCCTGCGTGTTCATCGAACCGGAAGTTGGCACCGTCGGCCTCACCGAAGAGGAAGCCCAATCCCGCGGCATCGACTACGCGACTTCGCGCGCCTATTTCGCCGCCAACGGCATGGCACTGGCCATGGGCGAGGGCGACGGCTTCGTCAAGGTCGTCGCGCGCAAGGCCGACGGCGTGCTGCTGGGCGTGCACATCATGGGGCCGGAAGCGGCCTCTCTGCTGGGCGAAGCGGCCCTGGCCGTGTCCAGGGGACTGACCGCGCGCGACGTGGCCTATTCAATCCACGCGCATCCCACGCTGTGTGAGTGCTTCCGCGACGCCTGCCTGAGAATCGTCGAGGGGTAAGATGACGCCGAGCGTCCCGCTGCTTTTGCTGCCGGGACTGGCCGGCGGCGCGGACTGCTGGGGCGAGCCGTTCCTCGCCGCCCTGCGGCGGGCCGGAGTGCGGCCGCTGCTTTACGAGCCGCCGCGGGATTATTCATTCGC
>NZ_ADFP01000049.1 GCF_000177335.1 Pyramidobacter piscolens W5455 | reverse complement strand
TCCGTTTCGCACTGGACGGGAACGCCCCCGTCGTTTATGATGAAACGAGTTTTTTGAAAAGAGCGCCCGTTCGATGAACTTTTATAAAGGGGGAGTCCGTCATGAACGACATGATCAAAGCCGCGGCCGAACAGTTCGCCCGTGAGAACGTAAAAGAGGCTCAAAACCTGCTGCGCACGCTGGGGAAGATCCCGGCGCCGTCGCACGACGAAGGCCGGCGCGCGGCCTTCGTCAGCGAGTGGTTCAAATCGCAGGGATTCAAGGACGTACAGATCGACGCCGCCCAAAACGTGATCTGTAAGCTGGGGCCGCAGGACGGCGATCTGGTCGTCTTCGCAGCGCACACCGACATCGTCTTTCCCGACACGGCGCCGCTGCCCATGCGCGAGGAAGACGGCCGGCTCTACGCGCCCGGCATCGGCGACGACACCGCCAACCTCGTCAACCTGATGATCGCCGCCCGTCATTTGGCGCGGCGCGAAGACGAACTGACGCAGGGCGTGCTGATCGTCGCCAATGCCTGCGAAGAAGGGCTGGGCAACCTCGACGGTACGAAGGCGCTGTTCGCCGCCTACGGGGAGCGCGTCAAAGCCTTTTACTCGCTCGACGGCAAGCTTGGCCACTGCTGCAGTGGCGCCGTCGGATCCTATCGTTACCGCGTCACGTGCCGGACCGCGGGCGGCCATTCCTACGCCAACTTCGGCAACGCCAACGCCATCGAGTGCCTGGCGCACCTGATCGAGGATCTCTACGCCGTCAAGCTGCCCGAAAGCGCGCGCACGACCTTCAACGTCGGGCGCATCGAGGGCGGCTCCACCGTCAACTCCATCGCCCAGTATGCCGCGATGCTGTACGAATTCCGTTCTCCCTCCCAGGAATGTCTGGATTACATGAAGGTTCAGTTCGACGCGATCCTCGACGCCAACCGCAACCGCGGCGGCGAATTCGCGGCCGAACTGTTGGGAGTCCGTCCCGGCGACGGCGCGCTGAACCGCGAGGCGCTGCAAGCCTTTACCGCCCGCACGTTGGACGTGATCCGCAGCTATTACGACGGCGAGCTGACCGTCACCCCCTCGTCCACCGACAGCAACGTGCCCTTGTCTCTGGGCATCATGGCCAATACGCTCGGCACTATCGTCGGCATGGGGGCGCACACCCGCGAAGAGTGGGTAGACCTGAGCAGCATGGAAACGGGGCTGAAAATCGCCCTCAGCCTGATGCTCACCGCGCAGCGGTAAGGCGGGAAACGGGAAGAGCAGCATAAAATCGCCCCATCGAAGCCTGCTGAAAAAATTCACAGGCCCCGACGGGGCAATTTTCGTATGTAAAGCATCGCTGCCTTCTACCACACGGCTTTTTCGTATGGCAAACGCGCCGTCAAACAGACGATCCTCGTTTTCCCGCGCCGTAGTCGCATTTGCGGCACTGGGGCAAGAACCGTTCGCCGCTCTCGCGATGAAACGCTCCCGACCAGCGGCAGATGTCTTGCAGAATGGGAACCACCGATTTTCCCCTCTCCGTCAGCGAATATTCCACGCGCGGAGGGATCTCGTCGTAGGAACGGCGGCGCAGGATCCCGTCGCGCAGCAGCTCTTTCAGCATCGAGGAGAGCACGGCGTCGGTGATGTTTATCATCTCGCCGCGCAGCTCGCTGTAACGCAGCCGTCTTTTTTCGGCCAGCACGCAGATAATTCGCGACTTCCATTTGCCTCCGAAAATTTCCAGACCGTATTCCAGCGGGCAGCGGATGTCCTTTTCCAGTTTCGGCTGATACATAACAAGCCCCCCTTTCCCGTCTTTCCTCATTTCATTCTACCCTAACGCCTCTTTCCGCAAAAGTCGCTATGAAATTTATGAGCGACTCATAAATTTCTCCATATCTTTGATTTTTACAGCGAGACCGCTAAAATTTTCTCGGATTCAAAAACAAACCTTGAGGAGGTCTTACGATGAAAGTCAATGCCTATTTGGAAGTGGTCATGGAAATTGCTCCCGAAAACCGTCCGGCGGCCGCAAAAGTGTATCACGATTATCGCGCGCCTTTCCTCGACGAAATCCCCGGGGCCCTGACCAAGGAACTGCTGATTCGCGACGAAGACGTGCAGGTGATCCATGGTTTCGACAGCGCAGAACATGCGCGGGGCTACCTCGACAGCGCTCTGTTCACCCAAAAAGTCGTTCCGGGGTTAAAACCTCTCTGGGGCGCCGATCCCGACGTGCGCATTTACACAGTGGCGTAAGGCGCCACCCGCAAATTCGTATTGCAACTGAATGCTCCTGCAAAAAACACGGCACAGGAGAACGGCCGGCGGGGTAGAAAATCCCGCCGGCCGTTCTCCTTTTTCTCTTTTTGCAAGACCCCTCCACACCGGTGGAGGGACGCCGCAGCGTTTCGTCCGAACGCCGATTCGCGCTGTTCCACGTGGAACATTTTCCGCCGTTTCAGTATTCTCAACGGTAGCTGTTCATTAGACACAACTTATATAATTTTCCCCGCACGATCTCGCGACGACGTTCACACCGGCAAAACATGATACACTGAGACGGAAAGGGAGGTGAAGCGGATGGCAGACAAAGACAATGACGAACGGCGCGACATCCTCGGCGTGCCGCTGCTGATCCTGCGCCAGAGGCAGAAAAACATGTATCTGACGGTGCGCCCCGACGGCACGCTGCGCGTTTCCTGCCCTGTCTCTACGTCCGACACGGAGATCGAGCGCTTCGTAATCGCGCAGGCATCCTGGCTGCGGAAACGCCGCGCGGCAGTCATGCAAACGGCTCTGGCCGCCGCGGCGGAATACGAAACCGGCGATACGATACCGCTGTGGGGACGTCCTCTGCCGCTGGTCGTCGCACACGGACGGCCGTACGGCGCCAGCCTGCGCGGCGAAACCATTCTCCTGAACCTGCCGGAGAACGGCACCGCCGATGAACGAGGCAAACTGATCCACAGCTTTCTGCGCGCCCGTCTCGGGCTCGCCATCCCGCCGCTGCTGGCCCGCTGGCAGGCTGCGCTGGGCGTGCAGGCCTCGGGCTGGCATGTGCGCGACATGACGACGCGCTGGGGCAGCTGCAACACGCGCACGGGGCGGCTGTGCTTCAACCTTCGCCTCGCCGCCAAAGACCCGCGCTGCCTCGAGTACGTCGTCGTGCACGAACTCAGCCATCTGATCGTCGCCGGCCATTCGGCCGCCTTCTGGAACTGCGTGGCCCGCTGCCTGCCCGACTGGCGGCAGCGGCGCAAGCTGACCAACCGGGGCGCGCAGGAAGCATTCGAAGAATAGCGCTACGCGAAAACGCGCAGCGAGACCTCCATCCAAAACAGCATCGTCACCATGCACAGCAGCGTCGACGACGCCACCAGCATGGCCGCGTAATCGCCGTCCATGCCGAAACCGCGGGCCAGAACGTAACAGTTGAAGGCCGGCGCCACGGCGGATCCGACCACCGCCACCTGCATGACGACGGGATTCTCCACGGGAAAGAGCATGAACGCGACCATGACGATCGCCGGGTGAACGAACAGTTTCATGAGCATGTCAGGCCAGGCCGATTTGACGTCGCTCCACAGGCGTTCCGGCGCCAACGCCGCGCCGATGACCAGCAACGCCATGCCGTTGCCGCAGTCGCCCAGCACCTCGAGGACGCGCGCAAACCATTGCGGGATATAAGGCGTCCACCCCAAAGCGCCGATCAGGATGCCGCAGATGCCCGCCAGCAGGATCGGATTTCTGACCGTCCGCACCAACGCGTTCGCCAGTGACCGGCCGTCGCTCCGACCGCTCATGGCAATCTGCGACATCAGCAGCGGTACGAGGTTGAAATACGGCGTACCGACCGCTACGAAGAGCAGCTGCGCTTCCGTCCCCGCCTGCCCGAGCCAAAGCGTCATCACCGGCAGGCCGATAAAGATCGCGTTGGGACGCACCGACGTGAGCATGGACACGGCGCGCCGTTCGGGCGCGATTTTGCGCAGCCCCGACGCCACCCAGAGCACTGCCGTCGCCGCCGCGTAACCGCCAATGAGCACGGCGGCAAAGCGCCAGCCATGGATCATTGACGCGTTGAAGCCAAGTCCGGCCTTGAAAAAGCTGACAGGCATCAGCAACGAGAAAAGCAGGCCGTTCAGTTCCTTCAGCCCGGTTTCAGTCAGCCGTCCTCGCCTTTTCAGAACCCAGCCGCAGCCCATGACGATGAAAATCACCAGATTCGTTAGAAAACCTTGCATCGTTTCAGCCCCTCCGTCCATATCCGATCAGGATCGGCGGCCCTCGAGACGGGGAATGTTCCACGTGGAACATTCCCCGCCGTCGCCGTCTCGTCACTTTTCGACCAGTTTACCACGCCCGCCTGAAAGCCGCTACGCGAGACGGAACACTCGTCGTCGACCACAACATTTTACTTTTTTAATAAAGAGACCGTATCAGTCCCCTCCTCATAATGATAATGCCGCCAGACCGGCGAAAAAATTTCGCCGGTCTGGCGGCATTATTCGCGTCTCGCTCTTATTTTTGGACCGGCATGGGCACGGGAACGTCGGCGGGAATGGGGCAGCGGTAGGGTTTGCCGCGGGTGGCTTTGAGGAACTCCGCCTTGGCGGCGGCGACGAGCTGCGGGTCGGCGGCGACCTTGGCGGCCGTCAGAGCCAAGGCGCGAGCGCCGTAAAGCATGCCCTTCATGCCAATGGACGAGCCGGCGCAGGACGTGACCTGCCAGCTGTGGCCGGGTGCGGCGCAGTTCCACGAAGCGGTGTTCACTTCCGCACAGGGGACGATGTGCTGCACGTCGCCCACGTCGGTGGAACCAAAGCCATTCTCCTCGCGGATCCCGACGCTGACGCCGAGCGGGCCGTCGTAATCGGGGCGCCGTTTGATCTGATCGTAGTTCGGATTCTGCACGTTGATGGCTTCGGCAAATTCCAGCTCTTCCTTGGTCCAAACGGGCTTTTCCACTTCCTGCAGGCTTTGGTAAATTACGTCGCTGAGGACGCGGTTCTCCAGCGTCGGATAACAGCCGCCGAGGAACTCGATCTCCACTTTCGTCTCGGTCATGTGCGCCGCCCCCTCGGCGACCAGCACGAGGCGGCGATACGTGTCTTCCACGGCCTCGCGGGTCAGGGCGCGCACGAAGTACCAGACGCAGGCTTTGTCGGGAACGATGTTGGGAGCCATGCCGCCGTCGGTGATGACGTAGTGGATGCGGTTGTCCATGGTGACGTGCTCGCGCAGATAGTTGGCGCCGACGTTCATGAGCTCGACGGCGTCGAGGGCGGAGCGGCCGTTCTCCGGCGCGCCGCCGGCGTGAGAAGTGCGCCCCGTGAAATGGAACTTGGCGCTGTTCAATCCGGTCATGACGCCGCGCATGACGCAGTTTTTTGCGGCTCCGTGCCAGGAAAAAGCAAGATCCAGCTCACGGAACGCGCCGCCGCGGGCCATAAAGACCTTGCCGGTGAGAGCTTCTTCGGCGGGACAGCCGTAGTAGACCACGGTGCCGGGACGGCTGGAAGCCCGCAGCTCTTCTTTCAGACCGTACGCCGCCGCCAGCGGCGCCACGCAGAGCAGGTTGTGGCCGCATCCCTCTCCCGGCGCGCCTTCCTGCACAGGCTCCTGGCGAGTGCTGACCTTCTGGCTCAGACCGGGCAGAGCGTCGAACTCGCCCAGAAAACCGATCGTCGGTTCGCCGCTGCCCCAACTGGCACGCAGGGCCGTGGGCATCCCGTACATCCCCGTCTCCACGACAAAGCCCAGCTCGCGCAGCAGCTCGGCAGTGACCGCGCACGTGCTCACTTCGTTGTAGGCGGTCTCGGGATGCTCCCAGATTTTTTTAGCGTGGGCGACAAACCGTTCCTCTCGTGCCTGAATCGCTTTTAACGCGACTTCTCCAACCATAAAAAACCCCTCCCTCTGGATTTTTCGAATTCACGCGCGGCAAAAACGGGGATTGCCGCGGGAACCAAGAGAAATGTCCGAACGCATATCACATAACATCAGCGTTCATCTATTCCAACGAAAAATGTTCCACGTGGAACATTCTGTCCGAAAAGGAGCACAGCGCTTTTTCCGGATCGACGCGTCTCTTTGCCTCTGGACTTAACGGCGCGGCGCGGGCAACCCCGGCACGCGCCCGGCCAGCACAGCAAGCGAAACGCGCCGGTGTCCCTGAAAACCCGTCACCGTCTCGGCCGCCAGCATGGAGGTGAGGATCGCCTCGTGTACCGACTCGATCACGGCGCGGAAGAACAGGTTGGCGTGCGCGTCGCTGACCGAACGAAACGCCAGTTCCCCCGCCGCGTCGAAGGGAACCCGCTGCGCGGTGGAAAAAGCCACGGCGATCTCGCCGCTGCCGTTGCCGATGATCGAGCCGGTGTGCGTGATGCCGGCGCTGGCGCGTTTACAGAGCCTCTTCAGCTGGCGCGCGGTCATGGGCGCGTCGGTGGCGATCAGCACGATGCAGGATCCCTGCTCGCGCAGCTGTTCCGCGGCGAGGATCTTTTTCGCTTCGGCCCCCGTCGGCTGACCGTCCAGCGTGAAATCGTCCATCTCGCCGAAGTTGCTCAGAACCAGCGCGCCCAGCGTATAGGTCCGTGCGCCGGCAGTCACCAGCCGCGAAGCCGAACCGACGCCGCCCTTGAACTGGTAGCAGCTCATGCCCCGTCCCGCGCCCACCGCGCCGAGCGCGAAATCGGGCGCGGCGGCCGCCAGCGCCTGACGCGCCAGCTCCGGCGTCACCGCCTGGACGCGGATGTCGTTTAGAAAACCGTCGTTGCACTCGCACACCAGCGGATTGACCGTGCCCGCCGCGCCGCCGATCGACGGTTCGCTCTCGATCATCGCTTGCGACAAGCCGCGCCAGGCGTCGCCGACGCTGAGCGTGTTGGTCAGCAAAACCGGCGTTTCCAGCGTGCCCAGCTCGTCGATCTGCACCAACCCCGCCGTCTTGCCGAAACCGTTGATCACGTGCGAGGCGGCGATCAGCTTGTTCCGGAACAAGCTGCCCGGCGCGGGGATCACCGCCGTCACGCCCGTCTGCGTTTTCCCTTCCGCCAGCGTCGCGTGCCCCACCGTCACGCCCGCCACGTCGGCGATCGTGTTGCGGGGGCCTTTGGGCAGGCGGCCGGCGCTCAGCCCGAAACGCTCGAGCCAGTCGTTGTTTTTCACGTTTCACACGTCCCTTTCACAGCGCAAGATGAAAGAATCCCGTTCATATTATAGCCGCCGGGCCATAAAAATCGAGCCGCTCCGTCTCTTCCATCCGAAAAAAACGGCGCGGCTCGATTTTTACGATCGGGAAAAAATCAGCTCAGCAGCGCCAACAGCAGCCCGCCGGCGACGACGGAACCGATCTGTCCGGCCACGTTGGCCGCAGAAGCCTGCATGAGCACGAACGTGCCGGGTTTTTCCCTGGCCGCCATCTGCTGGATCGTGCGCGACGACATCGGGAAGGCGGAAATGCCCGCCGCGCCGATCATCGGGTTGATCTTTTCCTTCATGAACAGATTCAGCAGCTTGGCGCTGAGCACGCCGCCGGCCGTATCGAAGACGAAGGCCACCAGCCCCATGCCGAGGATCATCAGCGTGTCGGCGCGCAGGAAGCGGTCGCCCGTCATCGTGCAGGAGATGCCCAGCCCCAGCATGATCGTGACGATGTTGGCCAGCTCGTTCTGGGCGCTGTTGGAAAGGCGCGCGACTACGCCGCTCTCGCGCAGCAGATTGCCGAACATCAGAAAGCCGATCAGCGTCGACGACGAGGGCGCGAAGATGCCGACCACGATCGTGACGACGATCGGGAAGAGGATCCTGGCACGCTTGCTCACCGTGCGCCCGGCGCGGAGCGTCATGTTCATGCGCCGCTCCTCTTTGGTCGTCAGCGCGCGGACCACCGGCGGCTGGATGACCGGCACCATCGACATGTAGGAATACGCCGCCACGGAAATGGGACCGAGCAGCTGCGGCGCGAAACGGCTAGAGACGAAGATCGACGTGGGGCCGTCGGCGGCGCCGATGATGCCGATGGAGGCCGCTTCCCTAACGCTGAAGCCGAAAACGTAATACGCCAGCCCCATGGTGAGGAAGATCCCCACCTGCGCCGTGAGGCCGAAGAGCGCGTAGACGGGGCGCTCCATCACGGGCGAAAAGTCCATCATCGCGCCGATGCCGATGAAGATCAGCAGCGGGAACATCTCGTTGGCGATGCCGGCGTCGAACAGCACGCTGATCGCGCCGGGCACTACCGTGCCGCCGACGGCCTGCGTCAGCGCGGCCGTCATGGGAATGTTCACCAGCACCGTGCCGAATCCCATCGGCAGCAGCAGCGAAGGCTCGTATTCCTTGGCCGCCGCCAGCCAGATCAGCGTCAGGCCGATGCCAATCATCACCGCCTGCTGCCAGGTCAGGCTCAAAAAACCCTGAAACAACGCTTCCAAAACGATTCTCCTCTCAAAATTTCAGCGATGCCGCGGCAGAACGCGGCTCAGTCTTCCTCGGGCGGCAGCGGCTCGTCGAGCAAGGCGAGGTTGACGTGGCAGTAGCCGCACGGCTTCTTTTTCAGATAGTCCTGATGGTATTCCTCGGCCGCATAAAAGTTGACCAGAGGCTCCACCGTCGTGACGACGGGCTCGTCCCAGTTCTTCTGTTCTTTGGCGAGAAGCTCCTCGGCCAGACGGCGCTCCTCGTCGTCGTTGTAGTAGATGGACGTACGGTACTGCGCGCCGATATCCGGCCCCTGCCGATTCAGCGTCGTCGGGTCGATGATGCGCAGATAGTGACGCAACAGCGTGCGCAGGCTGATGACCTGCGGGTCGTATTCGACCTTGCAGGCCTCGGCGTACCCCGTGCCGCCGGCTTTGACCTGTTCGTACGTCGGGTGCGGCATGCGCCCGTTGGCGAATCCCACTTCCGTATCCAATACGCCGGGCAATTCCCTCATGTAGGCCTCGAGGCCCCAAAAACAGCCTCCGGCCAAAACGATCCTCTTCGACATCGGTCTTCCTCCTTATTATTCCCGCGGCTCGGCGGGAACGGGCATACGCTCGGGGATCGCCGCGACGTCCAGCCCCAGATCCTCTTTGAAGGCGCGGCCCCAGTTCCACATCGACTCGATCACCGGCCGCAGCGAACGGCCGCGCGCGGTGAGCGAATATTCCACGCGCGGAGGCACCTCGGGATAGACGGCGCGGCTCACCAGCCCCGCTTCTTCCATGCCGCGCAGCTGGGACGTGAGCACCTTCTGCGAAACGCCCGCGAGCGACCGTTTCAGCTCGCTGAAGCGCTTCGTGCCGAGAAAAAGGTCGCGCAGGATCAGCACGTTCCATTTGTCGCCGATCAGCTTCAGCGTCGTCTCCACCGGACAGGCGGGAAAAAGGTTCTGCTTGTCCATGACCTTCCCTCCGATCTCGCGGGGCCGCAAGCTCGTGTCAGAACAGCGGGCGGCGGCTCCGGCCATTTTATATCGAAATTATATTCTGCGCCGCGGCGAAAAGCAAACGCGGCACGGCTTCGCACTTTCAGAGGGAAGCAATGTCGGGTGCGGCGCGGAAAGGCGCGATCTGTATCATTTTCGGCGAATATTTCACGGAAAAGCCGCGCGATGGCGTCACAGCGCGCTTCCGCCGCGCGGCATCGCGGCGATCCCGTCTTTTGAATAAAATACTATAAATCAAATTGAATTCTCTGTCCGACGGGGCCGCAAAGAAACAGGGCCGCCGGCTGTCGAAAAAACGACAGCCGGCGGCCCTGTCCATCCCGCTCGCTCAGACAGACGGACGCGCGCTTTCTCTCCAGAGTCGGTACAGCGCGAAAAGCAGCGCCAGCGCCGTCAGAGCCACCGAGCTCCAGCGCAGCCCGGGCGACATCTCCGTCGCAGCCGTGCCGCCCTCCTGAGGCAAGGTCAGCGCCCAGATATAGAAAAGGCCGTACCCCCCGAAAAACCATTTGATCACCTTTCCGTGGCGGCGGCTGAAGATGAACGGGATGCTGACGAAGGGGAAAATGACGCCGACGACGCAGAGGCAGAGCGTGCCGAACCACGAGGCCATCGCCGCGCCGGCTTTTTTGGCTTCGGCAGCCACGGCTTTGCCCTTGTCGGCCATGTAGCCGCAGGAAGAGCACTCGCCCTTGAACATGCGCGCGCCGCAGCGGGGGCACCTCTGCCCTTCGTCGTCGGCCCGCACGCCGCACTGCGGACAGGCCGCGCCGTCGTACTCGGCGCCGCAGTTTTTGCAGATGTGATCCGCCGCGCGCCCGCCGCAATAGGGACATCCGTGCAGGGCTCCGTCGAATTCAGAGCCGCAGTATGCACACTTCTTCATTGGTGATTCCTCCGTTCGTCGGGATAAAAACCCGAAATCACGTTTTTATTTTCGAATAATATCACAGCGGCCGCCAAAAAAGAAGCGCGCGAAACTTTTTCCATCGCACAGCCGCGGACGAAGCGGCTGCGACGGACTGAAAAAACGCGAACTTTCGCAGCAAATTCCGCGAGAGAAGAAATTGATTAAACCTGACTATAAATTTTCTCCGCTCCGTCTGCGCCGACGCAAGAGATCCCGCGAACGCTTTTCGTCCGCGGGATCTCTTGTGCTCGTTATTCCGTTTTCTTCCAGGTGGCGTCGGTGAACACCGTGCCGAAACGCACGTTGACGCCGAATTCCGGCGCCGTCATCAGGCCGTCGCCGTTGCGTTCCGCCAGTCCGGCGGCGGCCGCCGCGGTCTGGTCGGGGAACTCGGTGACCGGCGTTTCGCCGTCCATATACGCCTTGGGCATGACCTCGCCGGCAAAGCCGTAGCGGCGCAGACACGCTTTGACGTGTTCGGCCAGCAGCTCCACCTTGTCTCCCGCTTCGAAGTAGGCGCGCGCGTAAGCCCAGACGCTGCCGTCGGCCGGTTCGAGGCGCACAGCGTAGGACACGGCCTGCGTCAGCGCCGGATAAGGCAGCTTTTCGTTTCCCGCCAACGAAGCATATCCGACCAGTACCGCGCCGGCGTTCATCAAGTTGCGGCGCAGTTCTTCCCTTAACACTCCCATCGGAAAATCCTCCTCGATCAGCGCTCTGTAAGACGCCGTTTTTTCTTATTATATACCAGTCCCCGATCTCCCATCTGATTCTACGAATGTCAAAAAGCGCCATCACTTGTCCATATGACATGAAAAGCAAATTTCATGGGCTTCCAGCATCCTTTTCATAAATATCCGTTCCATACTAAAAATTAGAGTATACATGGCATTATTCATTTATTAATGTTATAATTTTTCACGAATAAGATATCATCGGAAGCTCTCCGAAAGATGGAGACCTCCCTCGTGAAGGCAAAGAAGAAGGCGGTCCGTAAATTCTATTGTCTTTATGGGCGATTGAACGTTATTCAAAAAATGGAGAACTTTTAAGGGGGAAAATGCGTTGCTGGATCTTTTGATTCGAAACGGTACCGTCATTGACGGAACACGAACGACGCGGCGGAAATCAGACGTTGGCGTCCGCCATGGAAAGATCGTCGCGGTCGCCCCGCAGATCGAAGAAGAAGCAAAGGAGACGATCGACGCCTCTGGAAAAATCGTCGCTCCTGGATTCATCGATATCCATTCCCACTCCGACATGAGTCCCTTTTTCACCGATCAGAAAATGCAGAGCAAACTCTATCAAGGCATCACGCTCGAGATTGTCGGAAACTGCGGCATCTCGTGTCTGCCGACCGACGACGCTTCACGCGAGGCGATCACTCGCCTCATCTCTTCAGGTCTCGAACTGCCGATGGATGGCAGGACCGTCGAGGACGATTCTCTGTCGGATTATGCCGAACACCTGAAACGTTGCCCAGCCGCGACAAATATCGGCGTCCTTGTCGGTCACGGCACACTTCGCGGCATGGTCATGGGATTTGGCATGCGAAAACCGACTTTCGAGGAACAGAAACATATGGAGTGCGTGCTTGAGCGGGAACTTAGCGAAGGCGCATTTGGCATGTCGCTCGGCCTGATTTATCCGCCCAGTTCGTACGGCGCGATTGACGAGTTCGTCGCGTTGGGCAAAGTGCTTAAAAGGCACGATGCGATCCTTACTGTTCATATGCGCAGCGAGAGCACGAAAATCTTTGAAGCGGTCGATGAAATGCTCGAAGTGGCGCGCCATTCCGGCGTCCACGTCGAGATTTCCCATCTCAAGTTGATCGGCAAACCGCAATGGGGCCGTTCCAAAGAGCTCCTTGCAAAAATCAGAGCGGCCCGCGAAGAAGGATTGAATATCACGTGCGACCAGTATCCATATACCGCAACGTCGACAGGCATGTCGGCCTTGGTTCCTGCCTGGGCCCATGATGGCGGTTCGGATGAAATGTGCAAACGCCTTGCGTCTCCGACGGAAGAATTGCTCTCTGAAACGGAATCGGAAACCGAACGCCGCGGCGGCGCCCATGCGGTTCTGGTCGTTTCCACGCACGGCAGACTCCCGCAGTATGAAGGGAAACGCCTTGACGAGATCGCCGCGGACATGGAGCTGCCTCCGGCTCAGGCCGTCGTTCGCCTGCTGCGTGCGAGCGATGGGGGCGTTCCGTGCTGTTATTTCAGCCTTTCGGAAGACGATATGCTGCACATTATGCGCGAGCAGTTCGTCTGTATCGGATCGGACGGTTACGCGATGACCTATGACCGCCATTTTCTTGGGACGAACCCGCACCCGCGCAGTTTCGGCACCTTTCCCCGTTATTTCCAGACGATCAGGGAGCATCGGCTGATGAGCCTCGAAGACGCTGTTTACAAGGCTACAATGCTTCCGGCGCAAATCCTCGGCTTGAAGGACCGTGGCGTGATTGCCGTCGATAAGATCGCGGATATAACCGTTTTCGATGCGGCCGAAATTAGCGACCGCGCCACATACACCGATTCCCCGCAGAAACCGGCAGGCATTTGCGCGGTTGTGATCGACGGCCGTGTCGCGTTCAAAAATGGCGAACAGACTGGCGATAACATCGGACACCTTGTTGTCCATAAATAACGACCATGGGGAGAGGGATTTCCATGTTGGGGCCTTATGCGTTGATTCCTGAAGAATCGTTATGGGCATTGATTCCGCTTGCAGTATACATTCTTGTTTCGTTCCGCCCGAGAGTTCACGCGCTGACGATCGCGATGATCGCCTGTCTGTTTGGTTATATTCTGACGGGACAAACCCCCGCCATGACGGGAGCTCTCGTTGTGAAATCGCTGGGATCGACGCTCGGTCTGATCGGCTTCATCATCATGTGTGGCGCCGGGCTCGGCAGTGTCATGAGCGAGGCGCGTGTAAGCCATACGATCGTGTATTGGATCGTCAAATATATCGGCGTGACGACTGAAAAACGTGCCATTCTCTGTGTGATCGTCACAACAACGCTTGTCTGCGGTCTGCTGGGAACCTTGGCGGGCGGTTGTGCTATCGTCGCCCCCATCCTCATTCCTATTGTAGCGGCGGCAGGATTGAAACCTGCCACGGTGGCCTGTCTTTTCCAATCATCCGGCGAAACGGGTCTGATCTGGGGACCATTCACGGGACCGACTGTCGCTCTCCTTGCGATTACGCATCTGAGCTACGGTCGTATGATGCTGTGGGCCGCGCTTCCTTATGGTCTCATTTGGCTCACGGTCATCTACTTCTGCGGTCTGCGAATTCAACACGACCCAAGTTACGACGAAAGATACGAGCTCGACACCGCCGAACAGACGACGCTCGGCATCACCGCTCAGGAAAAGCGCGTGACACTGGCGTTCCTAATTGGCTTTGTCGGACTTCTGACGTTTTCGATGATCACCCATCAAAAAACGGCGTTCACGGTGTTCGTCATGCTGGTTCTGGCTCTCGTGATCTGCCTTTTCAAGCCCCTCGATATGTCAGTCATGTTCCGGGCGTTTGCCAAAGGCATGGGCTCCATGGCCGGCACATTTCTTCTCTTTATCTTGTTGAACATGATGCTCGAATACATCAATTATGGTCATGGCTTTGAAGCTCTTGGCAAAATCCTTGTTTCGTTTGCAGGCGAGGGAAGCCGCATGATGGTTGTCATTATGGGCACATTGGTCGGCTCTTTCGGCGTCAATGGTGGCGCCGTCGCGCAGCTGCAAGTTACGCACGATTTGTTCGCCAGCGCCGTGAAAACAGCCTCCGTCCCCATGGAGTTCTGGGCTCTGGCGTTGATTTGCGGTTCCCGCGTCACGACGTCGATCTATCCCGGATCGAACATGATCGCTCCAATGGGACTGGCGCGCAGCGAAAGTCTGAAAGCCATGCTGTTCGGCGGCTGGTCAGTATCTATGACGTCAATCGCGTTCATCGTCGTGTGGTCATGGTTTGCGATGCCGATTTTCTTCCCGATATAACCAGACAACTGAACGATACGAGAGCTCCGAAGGAGATCTCCAAATCGAGAACATCCTGAGCGACTAAATTCCCTTGGGGGCTCCTGCTATTCAACGTTTTAGTCAACAAACAGCATGAGTACGAAGAGATTCATCAAAAAAGAACAAAGAAGCCGCCTCAATTGATTTTTGAGACGGCTTCTTTATTTATAACAGCGCAAATTTTCAAAAGCTCCTTACCGGATCAATCAAAACTCGTGACGCGAATCATGGCTCCCCGTCATTTCTCCGCTCTCGGGATCGATCAGGATGGCGTTGACGTCGCCCATGTAGGATTTGAGCGGCAGCGAGTAGCCCATGGAGAGCAGACTGTCGACGGTTCCGCCGCTGAGGCCGTTCATCGGTTCCACGCGCAGCTCGTCGGGCAGCCACTGCATATGCACCCGGGGAGCGCTGACCGCCTTGTTGATGGGCATTTTATGGTCGATCACATTGGAGATCACCTGCAGGACGGTGGTGGTGATGCGGACGCCTCCGGGGCTGCCGCAAGCGAAGATCCGTCCATCCCAAAAACAAAAAAGCGATTCCCTCCGACGCTTCATTCGGTGCTCCACGAATATGATCCAATAATAGTCAGTATTAATCAATCTCTTATATCTCTTTTTCACGAAGAGAAAGTTTTCCATCGGCAAAACATCCGCTGGGCGTCCTTCCAACCGCCTGATGTTCCACGTGGAACATCGCTTTTCCGGCGATGGGGCCGAACGTTCAGCGCCAACGATCCAATGCCGTTTCACGCGTTGTTTCTCACCAAACAGACCTTCAAGAAAAGGGGCTCGCTGTTCCACGTGGAACATTTTTGCGGTATGATTGAATCGAAAATAAAGCATGGAGGTGAACCCCATGGAGATTCAACCGTTGCCGCCGCTCCCCGAACCATCCGCGAAAACGGTGACGCAGCTGCGCCGCTACGCTTCGCTGCTGGCTGTCGCCAACGAGCGCGTGCGGCTGACAGGGCCGTACGACGAGGAAACGTTGTGGACGGATCATATCGAAGACTGCCTGCACGTGCTGCCGCTGTTGCCGCCTTCAGGCACAGTCGTGGACGTTGGTACCGGCGGCGGTCTGCCCGGCGCCGTTTTGGCCGTGTGCCGCCCCGATCTGAAATTCACCCTGCTGGACAGCCTTTCGCGCAAGACCAAGGCCCTTGCAGAAATTATCGCTGCGCTGAAGCTCCCCAACGCGGAAGTGATCTGCATGCGCTCGGAGGATTTCGCCGCCGCGCGCCGTGAACGGTACGACGCCGCCGTGGTGCGGGCTGTCAGCGAAGCCGGCGTCATCGCCGAATATCTGGCGCCGTTGGTGCGCGAAGGCGGCGCGCTGATCGCCATGAAGGGCAGTTCCGTCGGCGAAGAGCTGGCGCCGCTTGAAGGCCTCTGGCACACTCTGGGACTGGCAGAGCCCAATCTGTACGAGTACGATCTCAAAGATCATAAAAGTTATATGCTGCTCTGGAAGAAAAGCGCTCCCTGTCCCGCGGTCTATCCGCGCAAGCCCGGGCGGGCCGAAAAAAAACTGTGGTGGAGGTGAGACGATGAAGACCATCGCGGTCATCAATCAGAAAGGCGGCGTCGGCAAGACGACGACCTGCGTCAATCTGGCTTCCGAATTCGGCGCCATGCGCAAAAAGGTGCTCGTCGTCGACGCGGATCCTCAAGGCAACGCGTCCAGCGGCCTCGGCTTCCAGTTCGACGATTCCGTGTCGCTTTATGACCTCGTCGTCGGCAACGAAGAGCCTAAATGGGCGCTGCATTCGACCAGCGCCAAAAACGTCTCGCTGATCGCCTCGAACATCAATCTGGTCGGCGCCGATCTGGAAATGGGCGGCCTTAAAGGAAGGGAGTTCCGCCTGCGCGAAGCGCTACGCAAGCTTGAAAACGACTTCGACGTCGTCCTCGTCGACTGCCCCCCGTCGCTTGGACTGCTCACCGTCAACGCGCTGGCCGCCGCCAACCGCCTGCTGGTGCCCGTGCAGTGCGAATACTACTCCATGCAGGGGCTCAGCCTGCTGGCGCGCACCGTGCAGATGGTCCGCGAACAAGGCATCAACCAAGGCGCGCAGATCGACGCGATTCTGCTCACCATGTACAACCCCAATCTGCGCTTGACGCGCGAGATCGAAACGCAAATCCGCGACGTCTTCGGCGAACACGTGCTGAAGACCGTGATTCCCCGCAACATCGACCTGGCGGCAGCCCCCGCGCAGGGACTGGCCATCCGCGACTACGTCCGTTCCAGCCGCGGCGGCCAAGCCTATCACGATCTGGCATTGGAGGTCAAAAGACTATGGCTGTAAATCGCAAAAATACCGCCGCGGCTCAGACCGCGAAGAAATCCGCCGCTTCCGCAAAGTCCATCATCCAGTCTGGGCGCGGCCTCGGCGCGCTGCTGGCCAAGCAAAACGTGAGCCGCGTCCCCCAGAACAGCGAAATGGCCCCGCTGGCCGATATCGAGCCCAATCCCCATCAGCCCCGCAAGCTCTTCGACAGCGCAACGCTGCACGAACTGGCGGCGTCCATCAAAGTTCATGGGCTGCTTCAGCCGCTGATCGTCACCCCCGCGCCTGCAAAAAGCGCGAAGAAATACCGCATCGTTGCCGGCGAACGCCGTTTTCACGCCTGCGAGCTGGCCGGACTCGCGGAAGTGCCCGTGCGCATCGTCCGTGGCGACGAGCAGCTCCTCAGCGAGATCGCCCTCGTAGAGAATCTTCAGCGCGAAGATCTGACCGTGCTCGAGGCCGCCAACGCTCTCAAAGCCCTGATGGAAAAACACCAGCTCACCCAGAACCAACTGGCCGAGCGCATCGGTTGGAGCCGCAGCGTCGTGGCCAACAAGCTCCGCATCCTCTCGCTGCCTCAATGCGCTCTGGACCAGATCGCCGCCGGCAACCTCAGCGAAGGGCACGCCAAAGCCCTGCTGTCTCTGAAGGAACCGCAGAAATTTCTTGAAGAGCTTGTAGAGGATTGCGTTACGCACCACTGGTCCGTTCACAACCTGCAAAAACGCATCGACTCCCTCAACAGCCGCCGCGTCACCGTCCTTTACAAGGCCCCTCAGCTTGATCCCTGGCGCCCCAAAGGAGCGCTGAGAGTGGCGCGCCGGCTCGGCCTGTCTTTCAGCGTCTTCGGCAACGAGAGAGAAAACCGCGTCGTCATCAACGGCATGCGCCGTGGGCAAGTGGAACGTCTTTTCGCCCTGCTGGACCGCGAAGCCGATTTTATGGGCGGAGAGCCGGACAGCAAATAAATGAAAATTCCCCACGTCAGAGACGTCATCGTCTTCAGCCGAATCGTCGGAGCGGCTCTGCTCGTCTGCGGCTACCTGTTGGCGGGACTGTTCATCGGCCGCTATTTTCTGGACCGCGGTTACCCGCAATGGACGCTCCCCCTGTGCCTGATTGCCGGCCTGATCGGCGCGCTGCTCTCGGGAGTTCACGAGTTGAAAAGCATTCTCGCGATGATCCGCCGCGACCGCCAGAACCGGTGAAGCCGCGGCATGAAGCATTGAACGTCCCAAGTTATCCACATTTTGTCCACTTCTCCACCATCGCAAAAGCATACTTTCCGGCACTTGACAAAATTTTCCAGGAACAAAGGAGCTCTTTCAAAAAATCTTTTGAAGAGGATAGTATTTCAAAACGCCTAACGCCGAAGACTTTTGAAAAGCCCGTCACGAAGAACGAACATAAAAAATTCGTTTTCAATATAAATCGCGATGCCGAAAAGTTCACATGGGAAAAGTTTTCTGACCATTCAAATTTTCCCGCGACGCTTTGATTCACAGTTTCCACAGAACCGCCCCGTTTTTCTTCAGATCCCCTCGAAAAGAGCTTTTAAAAATCTTTTCTCGCGCAGTTCCGGCTGTAAAATTTTACGAGTGCACATCCCACTCACAAGTTATCCACCAATGTTATCCACAGCGGTGAATAACTCCCATCTTTTTGCTCATAGAAAAGAGGAAAGAACATGGAAACACTCATGGCCCCATGGAGGTATACGTACCTCAACTCCACCAAAAGCGACGGCAAGAGCTGTATCTTCTGCGACTTTCCCGCCGACGGCAGCGACGACAGAAAACACTTCATCGTCTTTCGCGGCAAACACTGCTTCGTGATTCTCAACGCCTATCCCTACAGCTCGGGTCATCTGATGGTCATCCCCTACCGCCACACCACCGACCTGAAATCATTTACCTCCGAGGAGTCTCTGGAGTTCCACGACCTGATCGCCCGCGCCGTCGAGTGCCTCAAAGGCGCGTTCCATCCCGACGGCTTCAACGTCGGCATCAACATCGGCGCGGCGGCCGGCGCCGGCATCGACACCCATATCCACTGCCACGTCGTGCCGCGCTGGAACGGCGACAGCAACTTCATGGGCGCAATCGGCGACGTCAAGGTCGTCCCCATCTCCCTTGAAGAGACCTGGGAACGCTGCCGCTCGTGCTGGCGCTAAACCAGCCCTGCCGCCGCCCCGCGGCCCCCGCCGTTTACAGCTTCAAGGAGAAACGCAGCGAGTTCATCGCCGCCCTCTTTCCCGCCGCGGCGGGCGACGAGGCTCGCGCCGCGCTGGAATCCGTACGCAAGGAGCATTACGGCGCCGCGCACAATTGCCCGGCCTGGCGCGTCGGCTACCCCGACGTGGAAGAATTCTGCTCCGACGACGGCGAGCCGGGCGGGACCGCGGGACGGCCGATCCTCGGCGTTTTGCAAAAAGCCGGGCTGTTCAACGCCGTTCTCGTCGTGACGCGTTATTTCGGCGGCGTCAAGCTCGGCGTGCGCGGCCTCATCGACGCCTACGGCGCCGCCGCGGCCGGAGTCATCGAACGCGCCGCGCTCGAAACCGCTCTGCCTTTCAAAGATCTGGAACTGTGCTGCAGTTACGAACATCTGGCCTCCCTCAGCCGCGTCGTCAAAAACGCCGGCGTCGCCGAGAACCGCCTGCGCACGACCTATGCCGCGGATGTCACGCTCAACCTGCTCGTCTCCCCCGAGATCGAAGAACGGCTGCGCGTTCTGCTCGACAGCTACGAAGGACGTACTCTGCTCGCCGCCCCGCCGCGCTGGGGAAAAGACTACGTGCTTGCAGCAGAAAAACAAGCCGACGGATCATGAAAAAATTTGACAGAAACAAACGATTGGGCAGGATAAGCGGTCGCCGTCTATCCTGCCCAATCGTTTGTCTCGAGAACAACAAACATAAAAAATCCGGGCTTCCACGCGAAAGCCCGGACAACGAAAAATCTTCTCTGATAATTATAGCCAAAAGACGAGAGTCGTTTTATTCTTTACCGACATCGTCCGGCGTAAGGACGCGCATCTGATAGCCACAGACGCGCCGATGCGTCGCGGCGAAAGCGTAGACTACCGCTCCAAGAGCGAAGAAAAGCCCCAATGAAACGTATCCGCCGCGGTCCAGCTCCATACACGCGCCGATGATCAGCCAGATGGAAATGAGCATACCGACGCCGAAGACGAAGTTCCCCCCCGGGGCCCTGAACGGACGCTTCCATTCGGGGTGCAGCTTCCTGAGACGCACGACGTCAAGGCAGGAAATAAAGTAGACGATGCCCGCGGCGATGCTGGAGATCGCGTAGATGTACTGCACCCAGTTGTCGCCGCTGAAGTAGCAGAAGAACAGTGAAAACAGATACACGACGACGTTAGCCCAAAACGGCTGCCCGTAGCGGTTCACCTTCATGAACACCTTCGGCAGCTGATTCAGCTGGGAAGCGCCGTACAGCACGCGCGCGCTGGAAGTCCAAAACCCCATCAGCGTCGTAAAGGCGTGCATCAGCCCGGACACAATGGCGAGAACGGCAAGGATGCTGGGTAGTCCGAAACGGGCGATCAATTCCGGCTCAGGCATGCTCATGGCCGCGATTTCCTTCCAGGGCGCCATGCCGCCCATGGCGAGGACGACAAAGCTGTACAGCAGCGCGGGAATGAAAAGGGCGGACAAAATGACCTTCCACAACTTGGAAGCAGAGAAGTTGGCCTCCTCGACCAGCGTCGGCGTCATCTCGAAACCGATGAATTTCAACGAGAACACAGCCATGGCGATGAAAATCCCATATCCTCCTTTAGGGAAGAATCCCTGGTGCAGGCGGATATTGTCGAAGCTCCAGTGTCCGCTCAGGAAAAACGACGTCGAGACGCAGAGCGAGATGAGGATCATCGCAAAGAAAAAGATGTTGGAAAGCCGTCCGGTCAGGCTGATATTGAAGTTGGAAAGCACGAACCACAGTGTGACGGACAGCATGGCGATAATCATCATCTGCTCGTTCGTCAGCGGATAGAAGTGGTTGATCGCCGTGCCGAAAATAAACGCCATCATCGGCGGCTCGACAACCTGGATCAGAAACATCATCCACTGTGTGGCGAAACCCGCTTTGTTATTGTAAGCGTTGCACGTCCACACGTCGGTGCTGGCCGCAAAAGGCAGCATCGCCGACAGCTCACCGAACGCCAGCCCCACGGGAACGAGCAGCAGCGCCAGCAGCGGGAACAGGAACGCCGCGCCAGCCCCCGTCGTCTGGAACCAATACGGCGCTTCCGCTAGCCAGCCGCCGATCACGGCTCCAGAGGAAATCGCGATGACTTGGATAAAACTTAAATCTCTCTTCAGCCTGTTGTCTTTCATTTTTTTCTTCCTCCCGCTTCAACAGAAATTAAAGAGCGCCGATAAGCTCTTCGGTATTGACGACGTGGCAGTAAATGTTGTTCAGCACGGAAAGCTCGTGTTCCTGGATCTCCTTGGTCGACGCGGCGCAGGCGTCTTCAATCAGCCAGACCTTGAAGCTCTCGTCGGCGAGGCTGCGCACCGTTCCGGAAACGCACTGATCCGTCAAAACGCCGGTGACGACCACCGTATCGATGCCGCAGTTATGAAGCATCAGGCGCAGAGAAGTCCCCGTCAGGGCGCTGTCGGTCGTCTTCATGACGACCAGCTCGTTTCTGGCAGGCTTCAGAGGCTCGACGATTTCAGCGGAAGGCATGCCGGGAAGCAGAAGCAGTTCGTTGTACCCGGTCGCTTTCTGATCAAGAGAACGCTCGCGCCCGCTCTCGAGCTGACCGGTGATGCGCGCGTGGGAAACAAACATGTTTCTCTCCCTGAAAGCGGCCAACAGTTTTTGATTGTTCGGGACGACTTCTCTTTCGACCCGGTCGTAAAAGTAGCCCCATTTGGCATAGTAGGCTTTTTCACGCTCGGACGCGTTATCGCCCAACTTCGGACGAGTGAGGAAATGATGCTGCATATCGACAATGAGCAGCGCCGTCCTGTCCCTGTCGACCTCGATGTCGCAATAGTCGTCGTCCAGCTCATAGTAGAACGAACAGTACCGATCGTTCACCTTCATGAGAATCCCTCCAATAGTATAAAGTATGTTAAGATAGCATCATTATCAGCAAATATCACGTTTCTGACAATTCATAAAAGCGACTTTTCATCGTCAAAAAAAGTTATATGCTCACTATTTTGCAATAAAAATCCACAGATTTGCGACAGAAAGGCAAGAAGAGATGCATACCGTACTGATTGCTGAAGATGAGATGATCGAGCGGGAATTTCTCGTAAATTTATTGAACCGCCTCGAAGATTTTCACGTCGTCGCGGAGGCCGGGGATGGGCAGACCGCCGTCGAATTGGCCTTTCTGCATCGTCCCGACGTCGCGTTTCTCGATATCCGCATGCCGCTGCTGGACGGCCTGGCCGCGGCGGGAAAGATCAAAAAAGCTTTGCCTCAAACGTTTATCGTGCTGAATTCGGCGTTTGCCGAATTCAAGTACGCGCAGCAAGGCATCGACTGCGGCGTCGACGCCTATCTGCTGAAGCCCTCGTCGGAAAGCGAGATATTTTCCCTGCTGCGTTCCCGTTTTACGCCGCGGTCTCTTGAACGCGACGGTCAGGAGACGTTCCGCTCTCTTCTGGACGCTTTTCCGACGGAAGCCGCCGAAAACTTCGCCCGAGCTTTGGAAACAAAGGACGGCGCGCTGTGCGAGAGCGTGCTGAGCGAGATCCGCGCTTCGCTTGGAAAGAACCTGAGTTTAAACGTTTATCGGCTGCACGTCCTCAACGTTTTGTTCGACGTCATGAAAGCGTGCCGTCTTGGCTCAGTTTCCATGAGCGCCGCTGATGAACGCCTGTGCGACCGGATCCTGACGCGCATTTCGCAGACGCCCACCATGCCGGAGATCGCCGATCTCGCCAATTCCTGCCTTGACAATATCCTTTCCGCCGTCAGAAGTTCTTTTCGCGATTCAGCCGCGCCGATACGGCGCATTGTGGAGTTCCTGGACGAACATTTCCGGGAAGACGTCGGCGCCGGCGATTTGAAAGGACTCGTCTTTTTGAGCGAAGACTACGTCGAGAGGCTGTTTCGCAGGACTCAGCGCGTTTCGATCCAGCAGTACGTCAATGAAAAACGTCTCGCCGAAGCCGAACGGCTTTTGCTGCAGAGCAGGATGACGACGCAGGAAATTTCAGAACGCGCAGGATTTCAAAACGTATCGACATTCTTTCGGAATTTCAAAAAGAAATATGGTCTGACGCCCGCCCGGTACAGAAAGGAAAAATACCGTGAGTGAACTTGCTGATCTTATCCCGGAAAAACTGCAGCGGGAACTGCAGGAGTCTTTCGCCTATGCGACGGGCTTCGGCGTCGTTTTCGTAGACAAGGAAGGGCGGCACCTCGGCGAGGGAAGCAACTTCTCCCGTTTTTGCCGTGCCATCAACGCCGATCCGAAAGACGGCGCGCGCTGCCAGTGTTCGAACAAGAATGCCATCCAGATCGCACTGAAAGATGGGCGCCCCGGCATCTATATCTGCCATGCCGGCCTGGTCAACATCGAGATCCCGCTGACGCTGGACGGCGAACTGATCGGCGCGATCACCGCCGGGCAGGTCATTTGCGAAGGGAACCATCCTTTTCCTCAAGACGAACAGGCGCCCCAACAACTGTGGCGTGAAAATGAGCTGTATACATCGTATTATCGTGAAATTCCCGTCCTCAGCCTGAAGCAGATCCAGGAAACGGCGCGCGCTCTGCAAAATTTTTCCAACTACATCCTTCAACAAAAGTCCTACACGCAGATCCAGGAGCACGTCGGACATCTAACGGACGAGCTGCTAAAAAACCAAAAAAAACTGATCAACCTCAAAAACCAACTGACCCTGGCCCGCTTCGAGGCTTTGCAGAAGCAGATCATGCCGCACTTCACTTTTAACGTCCTTAACTCGATTTCCAGACTCATGAGCATGAAAAAGAACGATCAGGCCCAAGAAATGCTGGAGTCATTTTCGTCGATGCTCCGTTACACTCTGTCCCGGCCGGCGGCCAAAGTGACGCTCAAACAGGAACTCGACTACATACGCCATTACCTGCGGATCCAGAGATATCGTTTCGGTGAAAATCTGGTCTATCATATTGATTGCGATAAAAAATCAGAGCCTTTGACGATCCCATTCTTCAGTCTTCAGCCTTTTGTTGAAAATGCGCTCGAACACGGGATCCTGAACCCGACTCGCAAATATGGAGGCGAGCTGAATATCGCTTGCCGCGCCGGCATGTCGGCGTACACGATCGAAATCCGCGACAGTGGAGCGGGCATGGACGAAAATACGCTTGGCGCCATCCTGGAAGAACTAGCCTCGAAAAGACTCCCGCGCGGCGGCAAAATCCATATCGGCATGAGCAACTGCTTTAAAAGGCTGAGGATGTTTTTCGGCGCGCGCTGCACGATCGCCGTCAAAAGCAGCCTCGGCTGCGGGACGACTATCGTAATCACCATAAAAAATAAGCGCTGAACAAAAACAAGGGATGCAGCGAGCGCAATTCACTCGTCACATCCCTTGTTTTTACCACCAAAGATCAGAAAAAATGTTTCCAAAAAACTCCGCTGCTGAGGCAAAGATTCGCCATCGCCGTCTATTCGCTCCAGATGCCGTAACGCACTTTGCTTTCGTCCACGCCGCTGTAAGCCTCTTTACGCTCGGCGGCATAGCCCATCACGGTGATCCCGAGAACCTCTACGCCGTCGGGCAGCTGCAAAAACTCGCGGACCGCCGCTTCCTTGGCGGCACGGCGGTAGACGCCGTACCACAGCGAGCCGAGACCCAGCGACTTGCAGGCGATCTGCATGTTCTCCATAGCGGCGGCTCCGTCTTCGATCCAAGCCAGGCCGCTGTCGTAGCCGCGCAGATCGGCAAGGACGGCAATGGCCCACTGCCCTTCGCGGAAGGGATCTTTCTGCTGAACTTTTTCGGCCAGAGAGCCCATCCGCTTTTTATCCAACACGACAAAACGCACCGGGCGTTCCCCCTTGGCGCTGGGAGCTGCGCAGGCGGCCGCCAAGACAAGCTTCATTGTGGATTCGCAGACCGGTTCTTCAGTGTAGCGGCGGATGCTGCGGCGAGCCATGATGTTCATCAAAGTCTCGTTCATGATGTCAACCTCCAATACCATAGCAATTACGTATTATTTTATACGTGAGCGTATTATAGCACGGGGATAAGAGGAATTCAGCAAAAATGGAGTATACAACGCTTAAATTTTCCGTCAGAAAGACCTGACAGAAGCCGACTCGACATCGACGAACGTCTGTTGTCAATGTTCCACGTGGAACATTTCTTATGAAAAAATCCCCGCAGACAACGTTTGCGGGGATCGGAGCGATCAGTTTGCCGGCAGTTTTGGGGCGCGCACGACCGCCAGCGAATCAGCCAAGATTCGCAACGCTTCGTCAACCTGAGCGGGGGTGTTGAAATAGCCGAGGCTGAGGCGCAGCGCGCCTTGCGGAAAGCAGCCCAACGTCTGGTGCCCCCACGGGCTGCACTGCAGACCGGGACGCGTTTCCAGACCGCGGCTGCTGAGCTCGGCGGCGAGAACGCCGTTGTCCACGCCTTCGAAGTTGACGGCGAAGACGGATAACCGTTTTTTGTCGATCATTTCCGGCAGTCCGTACAGGATCAGACCGTCAAATTTTTTCAACCCCGCCAAAAAGCGGGCGCCCAGTTCGTTTTCGTGGGCGCGGATGACGTCGACGCCGCGTTCTTCGATCCATTTCAGGGCCGCGTTCAAACCGGCGATGCCGGGCAGATTCCCCGTGCCGCTCTCGAAACGGTCGGGCATGGCTTCCGGCTGCGTTTCCACATGCGAGAAGCTGCCAGTGCCTCCATCGACCAAGGGCTCGCAAAGACGGGCGAATTCAGGCTGCCAGACGATGCCGCCCATCCCCTGCGGCCCCATGAGCCCTTTGTGCCCTGTAAAGCACAGCGCCGCCAGGCCGAGCGCCGCGGCGTTCAGCGGTATCAGTCCGGCCGTCTGCGCCGTGTCGACGACAAGGCGCACTCCCCGCTTGCGGCAGGCGGCGGCGATGGCTTCGAGATTTTGTACGGAACCGCACACGTTGCTACAATGGCTGATCACAACCAGGTCGGCTTTTTTCGCGTCAAGCGCAGCCGCCAGTTTTTCGGGATCAAGATAACCCCGCCGGTCGCAGGGCAGGATCTCCAGATCGACGCCGTCCTTTTCCAGGCGGCGCAGCGGGCGCGTCACGGCGTTGTGTTCCATGGACGTGGTGACGGCGCGCATGCCGGACTTGAGAAATCCTTTCAGCACGACGTTGAGCGACTCGGTGATATTAGCCGTAAAAGTCACGTACACGGGCGAAGCGTTCTCGTAGCCGCCCAGCAGGCGCGCCGCGCGCTCGCGGCACTCCAGCACCAATCCCATGGTGCCGAGGTCTCGGGCCGAAGCGGTTCCCCGCCCCAGGTTGGCGCCTCCGGAACCGAGAAAATCGCTCATGGCGCGGGCGACACAGTCCGGTTTCGGCCACGTGGTGGCCGCGTTGTTGAAATAGATCGACATGATCAACTGCCTCCTCCAGCGAATGATCGACGAAACGAGAGCGAAAATAAAACGACTGGAACGTCGGAGTCCTTCCGATTCTTCGAACCAGATCGAAAAGTTTTACTTATCATAATAAAAAGTTTTAACGAGATCATCCTGATTATACACCAGATTTTTCCTTTTTCTCTCCACAAAAAAATCTCGCTTATCGAGTTATAGTGGACAACTCTTGCAACTCTCGTCCAATTGTGGATAATAAGACTGGATTATTTTTGAGCTCAGGAACAGTAAAACACAAAAGTAGGAGCTTTCGACGATGAAAAACGCAGAAGAAATCTGGGAGCAAATTCTGGAAGGAGCCGCCCCGCTCCTGCCAAACCAGACTGTCGACATCTGGCTTAAATCATGCTCTCCCCTCCGTATGGAAGACGACCGGCTGGTGCTGGACGCCGGCAATTCCTTTGTCGCCAAAAAAGTCAAGGACAGCTTTCTGGCGACGTTGGAAAGCGTGATGCAGCGCAAAGGGAAAGGCAGCGGCATCGACCTGGTCTACGACAGCAAGCCAGTCGGAGCGGAAGAGGCGCTTCCGTCTCCCCAGCCGCATTCTCCGATCGGCTCGAACGGGCTCAACCGGCAGTACGATTTCACCTCGTTCGTCGTCGGCAAATCGAACCGTCTCGCTCACGCCGCCAGTCTGGCTGTCGCCGAAAGTCCCGGAGAGGCGTACAATCCTCTGTTCATCTGGGGCGGCGTCGGGCTGGGCAAGACTCACCTAATGCACGCCATCGGCAATTACGCGCAGGGAAAAAACGGGAACACGAAAGTCACTTACCTCTCCTCCGAGAAGTTCACCAACGAGCTGATCACGGCGATCAAAAACGCCCGCACCGCGGAGTTTCGCGCCAAATACCGTCACGTGGACATCCTTTTGATCGACGACATCCAGTTTCTGGCCGGCAAGGAAAGCACACAGGACGAGTTCTTTCATACTTTCAACGACCTTCATACCGAGCACAAGCAGATCGTGCTCAGTTCCGACCGACCGCCCAAGGAGCTTGGCGACATCGAGGACCGCATTATCAGCCGCTTTGAATGGGGTTTAGTGACCGACATCCAACAGCCCGATTACGAGACCCGCATCGCCATCCTCAAGAAAAAAGCCGAGCAACGCCGCATTCCCGTCAACGACGACGTCATCGGCTTTCTTGCCGAAAACATTCCCAGCAACATCCGCGAGCTGGAGGGCGCTTTGAACCGCGTCATCGCCAGCGCCAACTTCTCGCAGGAGCCGATCACCATCGAAAACACGCAGGAGTGGCTCAAAGACGTAATCGGCAGCGGCCGCCGCGGGCTCCTCACTTTCCAGAGCATCATGGACGTGGTCTCCAGTGAGTTCGGCTTCTCTCCAGAGGATATTTGCAGTAAGCGCCGCACGGCGGAAGTGGCGCTGGCCCGTCAAGTAGCCATGTACATGTGCCGTATCCACACTGAATCCAGCTTACAGCAAATCGCCAAGGATTTCGGCAAAAAGGATCATACTACGGTGCTGCACGCGCTGAAAAAAATCGAGATGCTCATGAAGGAAGACGCCCGTGTGAAAAAGATTGTGGAAAACATCGATAAAAAGCTGTGATTGAGCAGAGGATTTTCTGGAGGTTCAACGGTGGATAACCGCTTCGATTCTCCAAAATCACAAAAAAATGTGTATATTTTGGATAAATTTCCACAGCTTATCCGAAAAAAATTCCACAGCGCCACGTCAGATTTTTCTAATGAGTTTCTCGTTTATCCACAACATTCACGTGACCTACTACGTCTTTTACGGTTTTTATAAATCTCAAACCGAAGAATAAGTCAAAGGAAAGAGAGGATTCTCCACAGATGAAACTCGAAATCACCCAAAACGAATTCATGAAATACTGGTCCATGGCCGAAAGAGTCACCGGAACGAAGAGCACGATGGCGACGCTGGCCAGCGTTCTTTGCGTTGCCGATGAAACGGGCGTGATGCTGAACTCCACGGATCTGAAGACAACGATCCGCGTCAAAGCCGAAGGCGCGACCGTCCTTGAGCCCGGCAAGGCGATTTTGCCGTTGAAAGTCGTCGGCGAACTTTTCAAGAAGATCGTCGCCAGCCCTTTTACCGTCGAGGTTGACAACGAAAAAGGGACGATCAGCGCCGGACGCAGCCATTATTCCTTTACGACCTGCAACGTCGGCGATTTTCCCGATCTGCCGTCTCCCCGCGCCGCCGAGGAGTTTACCCGCGTTTCCGCCGGCGAGCTCTCGCGCGTGCTGGCCGAAGGCGGCATCGCCGGGGCGCCGAACGAAGATTTTCCCAAGTACCTGTCCGGCGGCCTGATGCAGATAGCCGGCGGCGAGCTGCGCGTCGTCGCTACCGATGGGCGCCGCCTTTCGCTGTCGAAGACCATGATCGAAAACGCCGATGCGGCGTCTTCCGCTCGGGAGATGTTGCTGCCGCTGAAATCGCTTGAAGAATATCAGCGTATTTTGACTGGTTTTGCCCCCGACCAGGAGGTCGAAGTGCTTCAGGACGGCGCCGTAACCTACTTCAACATGCCGGGCGTGCAGTATTCCGTGCGCTGTATCGATTCAAAATTTCCAAACTACGAACGTATTCTCAGCAACACCAGCACCACGCAGATGCAGGCGGACCGTTCCGGCTTCATGCAGGCGCTGGATCGTATCAACATCGTCGTCGGCGACAACAGCCGCGTCGTCATCCTGACGCTGTCGCCGGGAGCGGCCATGGAGCTGAGCGGTCGCGCTCCCGAGATCGGCGAAGCCAACGAAAGCGTTGACGCTTCCATCAGCGGCGAGCCGCTCAAGGTGGCGTTCAACGTCGGCTATTTGATGGCCGGCATCAAGGCGTTCCACGGCAGCGATGTGACGCTGGCTTTCAACGGCGCCGAGGGGCAGATGATGATCACGCGCCCGGGCGGCACGGATTTCGTTTACATGCTCATGCCCATCAAGCTCAAGTCCATGGATGTCTCTGAGACGGCCGAGGAGTCTTAAGGCGGCATGCGGATCGCACAGACGCGCTTCCGCAATTTTCGCAATCTGGAAAACGCGCTCATCGCCTGGGAGCCGGGGCTGAATCTGCTGACCGGGGCCAACGGCGCAGGCAAAACCAATATACTCGAGGCTCTCCACGTCGTCACCGGCTGGGGAGCCTTCAGCGGTTCGAAATGTTCCGACACCGTGAAATGGCAATCCGAGGGCGGCGCTTCCCTGGCGGCACAGGCGGCAGGCGAGCGGGAAGCCATAATCGAAGCCGTGATCATGGCCCGCGCTTCGCTGCGTCTCGACGGCAAGCTCTGCCGTTGGGGCGATCTGAGAAACTGCGTGCCGTCGCTGACGTTTTTGCCGTCGGACATGGCCTTGATCGAGGGCGCGCCGTCCGTGCGCCGACGCTTTCTCGACCTGCTTTGCGCGCTTTATTTCCCGCTGTACGCCTACAAGCTTTCCGAGTACCGCAAGATCACGCAGCATCGCCGTCATCTGCTTGGGCTCGGCCACTCGACGCGCGTCACGGAGGAGACCATGGCCAATTTATCCGCCTGGATCTGGGAATGTCGTCTCGAAGTGATCGCGGCGCTGCGGGAGCATCTGGAAAAATGGCGCGGTCTTTTGCCCCGGAAAATCGACCTGAACTTAAAAAGGGGCGGAAGCGGCAATGCCGATGACCTTTTGGAGGATTTTCACCGTTCCTGCGCGATCCTCGCGGAACGAGAGCGGGCTTCCGGCCTGCCTTTGGTCGGTCCGCATCGTGATGATCTGGTCATCGGCTGCGAGGGGCGCCTGGCGTCGGAAGTTCTCAGCCGCGGCCAGCGCCGTCGCGCCGCGCTGGCGTTGGTGATGGGCGCGGCCTCGGCGGTGGAGCGGCGCGGTCGCGCGTCGCCGGTGCTGCTGTTTGACGAAGTCGCTTCCGAGCTCGACGAAGCGGGCCGCACTGTGCTGATGGAATGTTTGCAGCACAGTCGCTGGCAGGTTTTCGCCGCCACGGCGGAAAGTGCGCTGCCATGTTTTCAGGGGACGCGCTGGCAGGTGTCGGCGGGAAAGATCCAGCGCCTTGATTAAACGAGTTTGAAGATATTGATGAATTCTGATGAATAAAATCGATGTGCGCCGGAAAATTGTTTTCCGTTATTTTTTCCTTGGGGAGGAACTCAACATGAAGAAAATTCTTTTAGCGCTTTTGTTGGCCGCGGTGATGGGCGCGGGGGCCGGCGCCGCCGAAATCGACGACACGATCGACGGCGTCTGGGGCGTGAAGTTCGGCACGTCCGTCGCGGAAGCCAACCGCATCATGACCGAGCAGAACGCCGCCGCGCTGCTGTGCGAGTACAGCTACGTTCCCAACTATCACGAGGCGTTTTACAAAGTCAACTTCTTCGGGCGCGAAGGCCATCTGCTGCTGCGCTTTTCAAAACGGGGTCTTTTTTTGGCCCGCTTCGCCTTTATTCGCGCGGAGCAATTGCCGGCTGCCGCGCCTCAGAGAGCCGACGTCGCCGAAAACGAGCATAAGAATAAGAAAGAGAAGAAATATCTCGCTTTCAGCCGCAATTTTACGGAGCTCAACGCTATGCTGACTCGTAAATACGGCGCGCCTAAAGCGGAATACGCCGCTGACGGCGCGGTTTCGGGCTACCAGTGGATCACCGGCACGTTCGGGCGCCGGTCCGTCGCTCTTTTCGAGAATCGCTCGCTGTCCCGCAACGACACTGTGCTCAGCTACGAGGACGCCAGCCGCAAGTAAGGATTTCGGTGCCTCCGTGCAAATTTTTCCCGAAAACACTTTTGACGTTATCGTCGTCGGCGGCGGCCATGCCGGCTGTGAGGCGGCCCTCGCCGCGGCGCACATGGGGGCGCGGACGTTGATGATCGTGCAGGATGTCGATCACGTCGCGCATATGCCCTGCAATCCTTCCATCGGCGGCCCGGCAAAAGGCCATTTGGTGCGCGAAATTTCGGCGCTGGGCGGCGTCCAGGCCCGGGCCGCCGACGCTGCCGCGATGATGATGCGCTGGCTCAACACTTCGAAGGGGCCGGCCGTGCGCGCCCTGCGCGCGCAGTGCGACCTGCACGATTACCACGGTTATTATCTGCGGGAGCTGGTGAACTGTCCAAATTTACGGGTTTTTCAGGACCAGGTCGACGCGCTGTGGGTTGAAAACGACCGGCTCAAGGGAGTGAAGACGCGCTTTCAGTTGAGCTTCGAAGCACCGCGCGTGATCCTGACGACCGGCACGCATCTGGGCGGGCGCGTCCACGTTGGGCTGGTGAATTTCGCTTCGGGGCCGATGGGACAGCAACCCGCCGTCGGACTTTCCCGATCCATTGCTGAGTTGGGTATCGTCATGCAGCGCCTCAAGACGGGGACGACGCCGCGCCTGTACCGCGACAGCATCGACTGGAGCCACATCGAGCTTCAGGAAGGCGATCCCCATCCCGTCGGCTTCGACTTCTGGGATGAGAAAAAAATCCGCCGCGAGATCAGTTGCGGCATGATCCGCACTAACGCCCGCACACACCGCATCATCAAGGACAATCTCGACCGTTCGCCGATCGTCCATGGCGAGATCACCGGCGTGGGGCCGCGCTATTGCCCTTCGATCGAGTCGAAGGTGATGGCTTTCCCCGAGAAGGACAGCCACCCTATTTTTCTCGAACCCGTAGCGCGCGGCAGCGTCGAGATCTACGTGCAGAACTTCTCCACCAGTCTGCCTTTCGACGTGCAAATCGCCATGACCCGCACTTTGCCGGGCTGCGAACGCGCCGTGATCTTGCGTCCCGGCTACGCCATCGAGTACGACGCCATCGATCCGCAGCAGCTTTCGCTGTCGCTGGAGATGAAACGCCTTCCCGGTCTGTTCTGCGCTGGCCAGATCAACGGCACCTCGGGCTATGAAGAGGCAGCTTCGCAGGGGCTGCTGGCGGGCGTCAACGCCGTGCTGTCGATGCGCGGCGAAGAGCCGCTCGTGCTGCGGCGTCATGAAGCTTATCTCGGCGTGCTCGTGGACGACCTGGTCACCAAGGGCACCCACGAACCGTACCGTATGCTCACAAGCCGGTGCGAGCACCGGCTGCTGCTGCGTCACGACAACGCCGACCGTCGTCTCGCCCCGATCGGGCGTCGTCTCGGCCTTTTGGATGATGAAAAGTGGCGCCAGCTTTGCGAGCGCTGGGAACGCGAAGATCAGGAGATCGAAACGCTGGAACGGGTTCACGTCGCTCCGACTCCGGCTAACGCAGTGCTGGCGGAAGAAGGACTGCGGCCGCTGGAGCGCGGCATGAGCGCCGCCGAGCTGCTGCGCCGTCCCGAGGTGGATTACGAGCTGCTCTGCCGTATCGTTCCCGATGGCCGCCTTAAAGGCGAAGAAGCCGCCAATGTCGAAACCGCGGTCAAATATCAGGGCTATATCGCCCGCCAGCAGGCTGCGGTGGATAAGATGCTCCGCTTGGAAAGCATGAAGATCCCCGTCGGTTTCGACTACGGCGAGCTTCGGGGACTGCTGGCCGAGAGCCGCGAGAAGCTCGAGCGCGTCCGCCCGATGACGCTGGGGCAGGCCGGCCGCATTTCCGGCGTCACTCCCACCGATCTTCAGCATCTGGCGCTCTATCTGAGCGAGCGTTCCCGCCGTCGCGAAGCGGCGCGCTGCGAGTAAAGGCTTAAATTTTTATAATGTTCCACGGCGGATCAATGTTCCACGTGGAACATTTTTCAACAGAGCCGATGTGAACTTGTTTTGTGAAGTGTGCGGTTTTTCTCTATTTATTTTGAAAGGGGCGCGAGAGTATGGCGAAGGATCAGATATCTGCCCCAAGGGCAGTCGGTTCCGTGATCGTCCATAATCTGCCGTCGGCTTTTCAGATCGCTTTTAAGCTGGCCGACATGGAACGCCAATGGCTCACGATTGTCGGCCCGCAGCTCTCCGCTTTGACCCGTCCGAGCCGCCTCGAACGCGGCGAACTGATCGTCGCCTGCGAGTCGCCGGCCGCGGCGCAGATGATCAAATTGAGCGCCGGCACGCTGCTGCGTCGCGTGAAAAAGCTGACAGGTTTGGAGCTGCCCGGCGTCCGCGCCGTCGTGTCGCGCCTCGAACGCCAGCGTGAAGCGCCGCCTCCTCCGTCGCGACGTCTTCAGGTCTCGCCGGAAATGGTCGACGAGGCCTTAAACCGAGTGAAAGCGACCGTCAAGGATCCCGATACGGCGTTGTCGTTGGCTCGCCTCGAGGCGGCGGCGCGGACGCGATGGGGTGAAGGGCGCAGGGAGGAGTGAAAAACGATCGGTCGTTTTTTGATTGCGGGCGGTTCGCTCGGGAAAGGCGTTCATGTATCCACAAAGAGAGGTGCATAATTTGTGAATAACTTGCGCGGGGAGATGCGCCTCTCGAAGCGCATGGCAGAGCTTGGTCTTTGTTCCCGGCGTGAAGCCGACGAATACATTTCGCGCGGGCTCGTCAGCGTCAACGGCGTTCCCGCCGTGCTCGGGCAGAAAGTAACGGAACGCGATCGCATCGAAATGAACCGCGTCGCCGAACGGGATCAGAGCCGCCGCGTCACGATCCTCCTGCACAAACCGCTGGGATACGTTTCCGGCCAAGCCGAAGACGGTTACCGGCCCGCCCGCGTGCTGATCCGCCCGGAAAACTGTTGGAGCGGCGACAAATCGCCGCTGCGTTTCGACCTCCGCCAGCTGCAGAACCTTGTCCCGGCCGGTCGGCTCGACGTCAACTCCACCGGGCTGCTCGTGCTCACCCAAGACGGGCGCGTGGCGCGGCGCCTCGTCGGCGAGGACAGTGCCGTGGAAAAGGAGTATCTCGTGCGCGTGGCCGGATCTTTGAGCGAACGCGGCCTGGCGCTGCTCAATCACGGCCTCAGCCTCGACGGCGAAGAGCTTCTGCCCGCTCGGGTGCGATGGCAGAACGACGATCAATTGCGCTTCGTGCTGCAGCAGGGAAAAAAACGTCAGATCCGCCGCATGTGCGCTCTCGTCGGGCTCGAAGTGCTGGCCCTCAAACGCGTGCGCGTCGGTTCAGTGCGCCTGGGGGCGCTGCCGCCGGGACAGTGGCGCTATCTGCTTCCCGAAGAGACCTTTTAGGGAAAAAAACAAGCTGTTAGTCTTGACAAATTTTATCAGAATAATCTATATTGAATAAAGGTCCGGGGGGAACGGGCAGAGATTTTTGCGGGAAATCCGTACAGTGATTCTGAAGGGGGATTTTTATCATGGAAAACATCAAGGGCACTCAGACCGAAAAGAATCTTCAGACCGCTTTCGCCGGCGAGTCGCAGGCGCGCAACAAGTACACCTACTATGCCAGCAAAGCCAAAAAAGAAGGCTACGAGCAGATCGCCAAGATCTTCGAAGAGACGGCGGGCAACGAGAAAGAGCACGCCAAGATTTGGTTCAAGCTGCTTCATGAGGGCGACGTCCCCACCACGGCGGTAAACCTCGAAGACGCCGCGGCCGGCGAGAACTACGAATGGACCGACATGTACGCCGGTTTCGCCAAGACCGCTCACGAAGAGGGCTTCACCCGCATCGCCAAGCTTTTCGAGATGGTCGGCGCCATCGAGAAGGAGCACGAAGAGCGTTACCGCAAGCTTCTCGCCAACGTCAACGGCGGTCTGGTCTTTTCCCGCGACGGCGACATGGTCTGGCAGTGCGCCAATTGCGGCCATATCGTCGTCGGCAAGAAGGCGCCGCAGGTCTGCCCCGTCTGCGCCCATCCGCAGGCGTATTTCCAGATCAGGGCGAACAATTATTAAAATCTGCGGATACAAAAAAAGCGGCTCATTCCGTGAAGGAATGGGTCGTTTTTTTGCGCGCTTCAACTGTGCTTTACGAGAACGAATGCGGGGGTATAATAAATTTTCCGTGTCATATTCAGCGAAGAAAAGGAGCGGGTTTTCATGACGGGACTGACGGTCGCCGGAATCGTTCTGGTCCTGGCGCTGATCATCGGCGTGGGGCTGTACTCGGGAAGAAAGGTGAAGAACGCTAAAGATTTTCTCACCGGAGGAGGCAAGGCCGGACCAGGGCTGGTCTGTGGCGCGTTGATGGGCAGCCTGGTCAGCAGCCAATCGACGCTGGGCTCTGTGCAGCTGGCCTTCCATTACGGCCTGGCGGCCTGGTGGTTCACGCTCGGTTCCGGCCTCGGCTGCCTGCTGATGGCGCTGGGATACGCGAGGGCGCTGCGGAACAGCGGCTGCGTCACGGAGCTGCAGATTATCTCGGGCGAATACGGCGGCACGGTGGAAAGCATCGGTTCCGTGCTGAGCGCGACGGGGATCTTCATCACGGTGCTGTCGCAGGTGATGGGCTGCATCGGTCTGTTCACGCTGATGTTCCCGTCCATGTCGGTGACAACGGCGGCGGCGCTGGCGGTGCTGGTCATGTGCTGTTACGTGATTTTCGGCGGCGCCTGGGGCGCGGGCATGGGCGGCGTGGTCAAGGTGGTTCTGCTCTATCTTTCGCTGATGGGCGGCATGGTTCTGGTTCTCCGCTCCGAAGGCGGGCTCGACGGCCTGACGGCGGCGCTCTCCTCGCTTCTGGGTGGCACGCCGCTGGGTTTGGTGCAGCAGGCGGCGAACAACGTGCCGAATTTGACGGGCGCGGCTGATATTCCCCGTCGTTTCATGAATTTGACGGCGCGCGGCACGATGAAGGACCTCGGTTCCTGTGTGTCGCTGCTGCTCGGGGTGCTCTCCACGCAGACGTACGCTCAGGCGGTATGGAGCGGCCGCACCGACTCGGACGCCCGCAAGGGCGTGTTGCTGAGCGCCTTTTTGATCCCGCCGCTGGGCATCGCCGGCGTGCTGATGGGGTTGTCCATGCGCGCTCATTACATCACGGCGGCCGAAGCGGCGGCGCTGGCCGCCGTCGGGCAGGCCGTGCCCGACCTGCCGGTGCTGGCCAGCACGCTGCACGTGATGCCGGCCTTTGCGATGGATCATCTGCCGCCGATTCTGGCCGGCGTGGTGCTCGGAACGCTGCTGATCACGGTGATCGGCGGCGGCGCCGGGCTGTCGCTGGGGATGGCGACGATCCTCGTCAAGGATATTTACAAACGCTTCTGGCCGCGTTTGTGCACGCCCGCGGGGGAACTGCTGGCCACGCGTTTGACGATCGCCGTTGTGCTGATCGTGGCGGCGGTGCTGTCGATCGTCATTCCCAACAAGACGCTGAACGATTTCGGTTTTCTCTCCATGGCGCTGCGCGGCGCCGTGGTCTTCGCGCCGATGACCTGTGCGCTGGCGCTCAAGGGACGCATCCGTTCCGGGTTCATCCTCGCGGCGATCGTTCTCGCTCCTGCAGCGGTGGCGGCGGGGCATTTTTTCGAACTGCCCGGCGATCCGCTGTTGACGGGCATGGGCGTCTCGGTCGGCGGCTGTCTGCTGGGGCTGCTGTTCCCGCCGCGCAAGCGGTAAAGAACCGTTCCCGAAAACGGCGAGCTTCCCGTGGTCCTGCGCAAGGGGAGCCCGCCGTTTTTTTGCGAGCTGTCTTTCTGGAATTTTACGATTCTTTCGCTTATACTTAATCAGTTGTGAGTTTCTGGTATCGGTGAAATTTCAGCCGATTTGGGGAACGACAAAAGAGGTGAGTTTCTTTGCTTGGATATTTTCGCCGCCACCGCGCGGTGGCCTCGCTCTTTCAGGGCGCGCTGCTGGCGGCGCTGATGACGTTGTTTCTGGCCTGGCCTCTGTACCGCTCCTGGATTTCGGCGAATTTCCTGACCTTCGTGATGTCGGAACGTCTGCGGACGACGCAGCTGTTTATCGAGTTTGCCGGCAGTTGGGCGCTGTGGTCGGCGATCTTGTACTGGCGCGGCGGCGCCGGCGCGAAGATCTACGCGTTCTTTCTGTTTTTCGAGTTTGCGCCGGCCTTTCTCTGCCGCGCGCCCAGCGGGCTGTACGAATATGCCTGCCTGTGCCTTTTTCCGGCCTGCTGGACGCTGCTGGCGTGTATGCTTTCGCAGCGATTCGCGGGCGCGAAGCGCCTGTTCGGAGCGCTGCTGACGGCGCTGCTGGCGGCTGGCGTCGCGCAGTACATCGTCTATTTCGTCTATATCGTACGCTATGGGCGGCGGCTGGGTTCCAACACGCTGATGACCGTTCTCGGCACAAATCTTGTCGAAGCGAGATCTTTTCTGTTGGATCAATTCGGTTTGCTGCCGACGGCGGCCAGTCTGGGGCTGTTCGTGCTGCTGGCGGCGGTGCTGCGCTCGCTGATCCGGCGCTGTCGTCCCGTGAAAAGCCTGTGGTGCGCCGCCGCGACGCTCTGCTTTTGCGTGGCGTTGGCCCTGTCCTGCCGCGCGAAGGCGACCAGTTACAGCAATCTTTTTTTTGACTTTCAAAAAGGCTATCGTCAGTATCAAACGGCGCTCGACAGTTTGGAAAAAGCCCGTTCCGACCCGCAGCGCCGCATCGAAGACCTGAAGATCTCCAGAACGGGACGCGGCGAAGTCTGCGTGGTCGTCGTCGGCGAGTCGGCCAGCCCCAGGCACATGCAGCGCTGGGGCTACCGGCGCCCCACCACGCCCTGGCTCTGTTCCAGCGACGCGGCGGTCCAGGAAGCGCTGATCGTGCTGAAGCGCGCTTATTCCTGCATGGTTCACACCGAATCGGCCGTGACGCTGGCGCTGAGCCAGTTCAGCAATTACGACCCGCGCGTGCTGCTGCATTTCGACCATCGCGACAGCTCTTTCATGTTCACCGGCATCATGAAAGCCTTTTCGCTGCTTGAGATCCTTGCCGGCGCCGGCGTCAAGACGCACTGGTTCAGCAACCAGGAGAAGATCGGCGCGTACAACAATCTGGTCAGCGCGCTGTCGCGCGACGCCGGAGAACAGGAGTTCATCGAAGACCTGCCGCTGCTCGACCGCAAAAACGGCCATCAGGACGAAGAGATTCTGCCGCTGCTGCGCCGGGCGCTGCAGCGCGCCAAAGACGGCGAGAGCCACGCGATCTTCCTGCACCTGCGCGGCAGCCACTGGAGCTACCGCAACAGCGCGCCCGAAAACTGGCCGTGGCTGCCCCGCGTCAAGGGCAGCAAACTCCTTTCGCGCGAGCTGCGCGAGCGCATCGACGCGTACGACCGCAGCCTCACCTATACGGACGACCTGCTGCGGCAAATCACTGAAATCCTCGCCCAGTCCAAGTTCGCCGTCAGCAGCATGGTCTATTTTTCCGACCACGGCGAGGACGTGACCGGCGTCGGCCACAACTTCGACGCCTTCAAACCCGTCATGGCCGAGATCCCCGTGGTGCTGTGGCTTTCGCCGGAATATCGCCGCCGTTACGCGGCGACGACGGCGCAGCTGCGCGCGAATTCCGGCCGCATCTTCACCAGCGACCTGATCTGCCCGCTGGTGCTGGGGCTGATGCACGTCCAGCACGCCAACGCCGTGCCGGAGCGTCAGCTCACCTCGGAGAAATACGCCGTCAACGAACAGAACGCCCGCTTCTGGGAAGGCCGCCTGCTCAAGTCGGTCGTGCCGGGTCTGTAATGTTTGTCCTTGCAATAAAAAGACATCGTTGATATCAACGAGAATGGGGCGAACGCCGTTTTTTTTGCCGCGACGGCGTTCGCCCCGTTTTTTTGTTCCGTCGACGAGAAGTCAAGCTAAGTATAACGAAAACGATCACAAACTTCATAATTGCATCATAAATAAAAAATATTACAAAAGCGAGTGTTCAGCGCTCCGAAGCGGTTCGTTGCATGAAATAATCTCGTCTGTTCCAAGGCTCCTGTATTTCAGCTCCTTGGTCAAAGTCTTCGTCTCTTAAAATTGGAGTGATAATAT
>NZ_ADFP01000048.1 GCF_000177335.1 Pyramidobacter piscolens W5455 | reverse complement strand
GGCGCCAACAGCGCCGCGTAGACCAGCGCCGAGCCGCCCCACGTCAGCCCCGTCGCCACGCAGAGCCCCGGCGCGCCCCAGCGCGGCGCCAGCATCCAGTCCAGAAACGCGTTCAGCCCCAGCGCCCCGTAACTCACGGACAAAATCGTCTTCAGCCTGCCCGCCGCCTGCGCGTAGCGCGACAAAAACTGCCCCCACAACATCAGCGGCAGACTCCAGGCCGCCGCGGCCACGCACGGCGCCGTCAGCTCCACCGCCGCCGCGTCGAAGGCTCCGTAGCCCAGAAAGACCCTCACCAGCGGCCGGCTCAGCGCCGACATCAGCGCCGCCGGCGGAAACAGGTACAGCCATCCCGTGCGCATCACCGTTTCGAGCTGCGCCTGCGACGCTTCGGGCGAATCCATCAGCGCGCTGGCGCGATGCAGATAAATCATCAGCGCCGGCGCAAGCACGCTCTGCGGCAGCATGTAGATCAATCCCGCGTAGCCGAGCGCGGAAATGTTTCCCGCCGGCAGCCCCGAGGCGAAATAGCGGTCCACCAACAGATACAGCCCGCTGGCGCCGACGATGCCGACGCAGAGCAGACAATCCGCGCGCAGCTCGCGCAGCGCTTCCTCGCGCGCCGCGCCCGCAGCCCGCCAGGGAAAATCCCCCGTGACCCGGAACGTGACCCAGGCCAGAAGCGCCACCACCAGACTGTACATCGCCGGCACGGCGTACACCCCCCAGAAAAAAGACGCCGCCCAGATCGCCGGAATCAGCAGCGCATGCCCCAGCACCGCAAGAGAGACCGAAAGACTGTACCTCCCGTTGAAATTGTTCCAAACGCCAAGGAAAGGCAGCACGATCCATGCCACGTCCCAGGGGATCAGCATCACCAGCATTCGGGCAGCCATCTCCCGCCGCAGCGGCTCGAAATGCCGCGCGAAAAACGCCACCAGCGTCGCCGGAAAAACCGCCGCCAGCGCCGCCAGCAGCAGCGCGCCGACCAGCGCCAGGCGAAAAACGCGCGCCATCAGCGCCGCCGCATCCGCCCTCGTCTCCTGTCGCACCAGCCGCGGCAGCAGCGCCGATTCCGTCACATTCTGCACGATCTGGCACAGCAGCGAAAGGATCCCCATGCCGACGTAAAAGGCATCCATACCCGCCGACGCCCCGAACAGCCACGCCAGCATCAGCGTGCGCAGATAGCCGACCGGTTTCGACAACGCCCCCACCGTCACCGAAACCAGCGCTCCGGCGCGCGCCTCCTGCGCGCCGCAGAAAAAATCGCGAATCTTATGCCGCACGGCCATCGTCTCACCTCGCCCACATCTTCCATTTCGGTAAGCATAACACAAAAAACGCCATGACGCGAAGAAAAACGGCATGGCGCGAGACACGGTTCATCGGTCAGTCGGGATATTCGTTGACGCCGCACATCAAAAACACTGCAAGAGACGTACAAAAAAAGGAGACGGTCACATGCCCAGACAAAGGCCCGACGTTTCCCTTCACGAAGAAAATCCGAAAAGACCCCGCAGAGCCCAAGGCATAAGGCGGGGCTTTCCGGCAAAAACGACGAAACGACTTCCGAAGCCGGAGGCACAACGCCGATAAGGAGGAATTCCCATGACAACCACCGACAAAATCTTCGACAAAACCCTTTCGCGCCGTTACAAGGCGGGAATCGTCGCTCAGCGGGACAGCAAACTGGACGACGAAAAACGCGCGATTCTTCACAGCATTATAACCGAACGCAAAGACGCTCTCGATGCCCTTGCCAAATATTGAGCGGCTCTCGCCCGAAAGCATCGACGACGTGATCGAATCCCTGCGTTGTCGATACGCAGACGACCCGATCTCCATTATCAATGAAGAACCTATCGAATACGTTCTTCATCTCGAAGCTCTATCGTGCTACTACGATGACGACGTGTACCGTTTGGCAGCGGTGATTTTTCGCTCCATCATACAAGGACACCCGCTGCAGGACGGAAACAAGCGAATGGAAATGTTGCTCGGCACGTACTTTTTAAAGATCAACGGTTATACGCTTACAGCCGGCAACGACAAATTTTTGAATACGGCGCTCGAAATCGCCAGAGGCGAACTTCATATTCAAGGCATTTATCAATGGCTTCTCAAGCGCGCCCAACCAGGTTAAACGTTCCGACGCGTCACAAAAGCGCGCACAGGATTCCCCATAATGTAAAGAAGCGCTGAAAAAAGACTTCCTGCGCTTCTTTCATAGGGGAGCAGGCGGATAAAAAAAGCGGAGCTGCCGAAGCAGCCCCGTTTTTTGTGTTTGCAGAGATTCGCTTAGAAAGTGAGGTAGGTGCGGAAGCGGATCTGGTTGTTGTCGTAGTTGGGATCACCGATCTGGCCGTCCATATCAGCATAAGCCAGTTCGAAGTAGAGGTTGGGGCTGTACTGATAGCCGATAGCAACGCTCCACTCCTTGGCATCGTTGTTACCGTCCATGTCGTACTTGGTGTAGCGCTCAATCGTACTCCACTTATCGTTCCACTTCTGCTTGGCCTTGACAAAAATGGCCTTCATATCATCAGCCATGGGGCCCGTGACGTTTGTGGGCCAGACGATATCACTGAAGCTGTAGGGATTGTTGTGCAGGATGAATCCCTTATCAAACTGAGCGTACTCAACCCACAGAGAGGTGAACTTGAGCACGTCCTGGCTGACGTCGAGGATAGCCTTCCAAGCTTTGGGGTCGTCAACCGCAGGCGCAGCCACGTCGATATCCTGCATGTAATAGGCCCCCTTCAGCTCAAGGCCGTCCATGAAGCTGAAGCCGAGACCGGCCCAGTAGGTCTTGTAGTCGGTGTTGCCTCTGTCTTCCCACAGACCGTTGACGCTCAGCCACAGCTTCTCGCTGAAGTCGAAGCGTAGACGAGCACCGTAGTACTCGTTGCTGGCGTTATTGTTGTAGATGCCACGATCTTCCAAATGCACATTGCCTTTGTCGTCCGTAACCTCAACTTTACCATCGCTGCCCTTGTTGGAAGCCGCAAAGCCCTCGACGGTGAACATGCCGCGGCTGTACTTCAGATCGAAACCACGATAGTTGGCGTCCATGAAGAAGGCATCGTTATCGGTATACAGACCATCTTCGTCTTCCCAGTCAAGGACGAACTGACCGCCGCGCATTGTCAGGCCTTCCAGACCCATGAAGTCCTTGGCGGTGACCCAAGCGCGGTCGAACTTACCGCCATGCCAACGAGCGTCGAAGGTGACGCCGTCGCTCAGATCCTTGTGCAGGAACAGGCGGTAGCGGCTGATCTTGAAGCCGTCATCGGAATCGTCGGAGCCGTCTTCGTCCCAAGCGTTGTAGTCCATACGGAACT